>JASHSD010000364.1 GCA_030036985.1 Bryobacteraceae bacterium | reverse complement strand
ACAGCACCGGACAAGCCGGCTCCAATAACGCCGCCGACAGCACGACCAGCGGCCCCATCGCAAATTTCGGGACCGCCGTCGAGCAGATCACCAAAGTGGCAGCCCTGAGCAGCCCCCAGACTTCCACCTGCTCAGCCCTTTCATCCGACGGCACCAGCTTTTCCTGTACCTGGGCCGCCGGACGGTAGTTTCGCTTCTTCGTGGCGCAGACTCTTAGTCTGCCGTGCCCGGACTCCTGCGGGCACTTGTTGTGGGGCGAAGCGCGAGTCCCGACTCTTCGGAACGCGGCGCGCAAGAGTGTTTCCCCGCCCGCGCGGGGGCTTTGGACACCGGAATCATGAATAATCCGTGCTTCACCTCATAGGTGGATCTCGGCCGGGATGTCGTGTTTGCGCTCGCCGGCGAAGCCCGACACCAGACGCGGTTCAGTCGTCGTGATGCAGCATCTGTTTATACTCCTCGTGCTGCTTTTCCTTGTGAATTGCCGCGTTCTTTTTGCGCGCCTGATTCAGGTTCGCCTGTCTGGTGCCTTCCGAACTGACGCCGAAGGCTGAAATCAACTGTTCAACGTCCTCATTCCGACACTCGGGACATGCCGCCGGGGGCGTTTTGGAAAGCACCAGATATTCGAAACGATGTCCGCATCGCCGGCATTCGTATTCATAGATCGGCATGACCGAAAGTTTACACGAGGCGCGTCGGGTATCGTGGTTGCATGCGGACTCGACAGCTCGGAAACAGCGATTTACAGATTACGCCGATCGGTGTCGGCGCGTGGGCCATCGGCGGCGGGGGTTATCAGTTCGGGTGGGGCCCGCAGGAGGACGCGGATTCGATCGGCGCCATTCACGCGGCAATCGATCGCGGAATCAACTGGATCGATACCGCGCCGATTTACGGGTTGGGACGTTCGGAAGAAGTCGTCGGGCGCGCGCTGAAAGGCCGATCAAAGCGCCCTTACGTTTTCACGAAATGCTCCATCGTCTGGGACGAGAAGCGCGAGCCGCGGCGCACTCTCAAGGCCGACTCGGTTCGCAGGGAATGTGAAGACAGCCTGCGCCGGCTGGGCATCGATGCGATCGATCTCTGGCAGATTCATTGGCCCGACCCGGAGGGCGAGATCGAAGAAGGATGGCGCGCGATGACCGAGTTGCGGAAGGCCGGGAAGGTCCGGTGGATCGGCGTTTCCAATTTCAAGCCCGCGCAGATGGATCGGCTTTCGGCCATCGCGCCGATTACTTCCAATCAGCCGCCGTATTCGATTCTTTCCCCGGAAATCGAATCGGAAGTCATGCCTTATTGCGCCGCGCACAACATCGGTCTGCTTGTGTACTCGCCGATGAAATCGGGACTGCTGAGCGGGGCGATGACGCGGGAGCGGATCGCGAAAATGCCGGCGGACGATTTCCGCCAACGCACCGTTTCGTTCAAAGAGCCCCTGCTGACGCGCAATCTGAACCTGGTCGAACTGATGCGCGAGATCGGGAATCGGCATGGGCGCACGCCCGGCGAAGTGGCGCTGGCGTGGGTTCTGCGGCGGCCGGAGGTGACCGGAGCGATTGTCGGGATGCGGTCGGCGAAACAGGTGGACGGGGTGGTGGGCGCGGCGGATTTCCGTCTCGCGGAAAGCGAAGTCGAAGAGATCGCCCGGTTCCTGCGGGAAAATACGGCCGCGGCCGGCGCATAATCGGCGGCGCGTCACCGATGGAACAGTACGCACTGAGTTTCGTCCCCGAGCGCCGCATCTTTTCGCTGCGCGAGTTAAGCGCCGCCATTCGCGGCGCCCTGGAACGCGGATTCGCAAATATCTGGGTATCCGGCGAAATTTCGGGCACGAAGCTCGTGCCCAGCGGGCACTGTTACTTCACGCTCAAAGATTCGGACGCGCAGATCAAGTGCGTCTGCTGGAAACTTTCCTATTGGCGGCTGAAGTTCAAGCCGAAGGATGGCGTGCAGGTGCTGGTGCGCGGGCGCGTCGATATCTACGAACTGCGCAGCGAATATCAGTTTGTGGTCGAGGCGATCGAACCGCAGGGGCATGGCGCACTGCAGTTGGCTTTCGAGCAGTTGAAACAGAAACTGCTGACCGAGGGGCTGTTCGAGGCAACGCGGAAACGGGCGCTGCCGCGCTTCCCTACCCGGATCGGAATTGTGGCGTCTCCGAAAGGCGCGGTGATCCGCGATTTCGTCGAGATTCTTTCGCGGCGATTTCCGGGTCTGCATGTGCGGCTTTTTCCCGCGCGCGTGCAGGGCGCGGGATCGGTGGAGGACGTTTGCCGCGGGCTGGAATACTTCGGGCGATCGCGCTGGGCGCAGGTTGTGGTAATCGCGCGCGGCGGCGGTTCGCTCGAAGACTTGTGGACGTTCAATGAAGAGGCGGTGGCGCGTGGGATCGCGGCGTCTCCGATTCCGGTGGTGTCGGCGATCGGACACGAGACGGATGTCACCATAGCGGATTTCGTCGCGGACCTGCGGGCGCCGACGCCATCGGCCGCGGCGGAGATGATCGTGTGTACGCGGCAGGAGTTGCTGGAGCGCATTGAGGGCTGCCGGTTACAGGCGCATCGGGCTGTGCGTTTTCGTCTGGCAGTGCTCGCGCGCAGGCTGTACGAACAGGCGATCGACCGGGCGCAGGCTTTGCTGCATCGCAGCCTGGGACGGCGGACGCAGCGCATCGACGATGCGGCGGAACGGCTGCGGGCGGCCATGCGAAGGCAGTTGGCGATGCGCGAACGGGCACGGCGGACGCTCGAAGACCGGCTGCGGTACTTCGATTTGCGGCCTCGCCTGCGGCGGGATCGGGAGCGGCTCAACGAACTGTCGGGGCGTCTGACGGCGATCATGCGCCTGCAGCTGAATCGGCGAGGGCAGCGGTTCGAGATGGCGGCGACGAAGCTGGGGCAGTTGGATCCTCGTTTGGTGCTTTCACGCGGGTATGCGATCGTGCTGAACAAGAGGGAGGGGATTGTGCGGGAGGCTGTGGACGCGCCGGTGGGCGAGGACGTGAAGATCCTGCTGGCGAAGGATGCGCTGAAGGCCAGGGTGATCGGGTGAAGGTGATCGGGTGAACCCGCCCGCGGGTACGTTTCTGGCGAAGGTGCGCAATGGGGCGATGCAGATACCCGCTCCCGTGAAGGCGTATTGCGACGCGGAGGGCTGGAGTTTGTTCCGGTTTGAAATGATGGATGCCGATCACCTGGTGATGCATCCGGTTTCGCCCTCGGATTCGCCCTCGGATTCGAGCGACGCGTTTCATGCGAGCCTCTCGACGGAAGGGCTGCTGTGGATACCGAGCGACGTGCGAAAGTCGGTGGCGCTGGGCGAGCAGAGCGTCATGCTGCGAATCGCGGGTGGCGCGATTCACGCGTGGCTGCGGAAGGTTTTCGACACGCTCGGCTTCCGGCCGCGGTGAGCCGGACACGCGACTTCAGTCGCGTTTTGGGTGCGACAGCTAAAGCGAACCGTGGCGCGCGCACTCCTGCGCGCCGCGTCCCGACTCTTCGGGACGCATACTTCGCCCCACCACAAGTCCCCGGAGGAGTCCGGGCACGGCAGACTGAGAGTCTGCGCCACAAGAGCGCGAAAGCAAAGGTGAAACCTGCTGAAAGCCGAACCATCTGAAAGACGGTGGGATTAGACCAGGCGATGGATACTACCCAAGACGCGACTAAAGTCGCGTGTCCGAACCAAATAGAACTGCCCTTCGCTACTTGCGTCCCGTCGTCGGCGCCTTCTTCTTCGCGGCCTTGGCGACCGCACGCTTCTTCGTCGCCGGTTTGGGCGCGACGCCGGTACCTTCCGCCATATCGAGGCCAAAGATATCGGACAGGTCGTCGCTCGCCAACACCTTGCCCTTGGCGGGCGCCTGCTTCGTGAGCGGAAGCGCCTTGCCGGCCTTCGCGATCAGGTCCTTCTCATCCACGTCGCGCAGGCGGAACAACAGCTCCGGCTGCGTATCGAAGCGCGCGCCGACGCCATACAGCACCGCCGCCACATGCTTGCACATGTAAGCGCCGTCCGGGCAACTGCACGAGAGCTTGATCTCCCTGGGCGAGGGGAACAGGCCTTCGGTCTGGCGGCAGATCCGCTCCATCACGCCTTTGGAGAA
>JASHSD010000363.1 GCA_030036985.1 Bryobacteraceae bacterium | reverse complement strand
CGCCGGAAGACTGGCGCTTTCCGCCATTCTCGCCGCCGACCGCGCCAGCCTCGCTCAGCTTCAACGGATCGCCGGATGAAAAAATCTTCGCGGCTCAAAGATTCAAAGGATTAGCAGTACAAGAAATTACATGGCATTAACCAATTTCCCTGGTTGCGCCAAATTAATCCGCCGGCGCCAGCCGCGTGCTCGCGGGTCCGACGTGGATATGCGCCCCAGTGGCCTGATGCGGCACCGCGGCACGAAACGCGAAATACGGAATGCGCCGGGCTTCCAGATAATGCCTTAACCAGACGCCCTCCGGCTGATCCGGCGTTACCGCGACATCCACCCGGCCGCGATGATCGAAACCAAGCGAAGTGTGGAGCGCGGTTTGGCCCAGCGCGCTGATCGGCAGGGGCTTTTCGAAACGCGACGCATAATCGGTCTCCAGCTGCTGCAGTTCGTCCGGCGTGAAGACACCGCTTCCCTGGTAATGCGTGTAGACCTTGCCCGCCCAATCGGGATGCGATTCGGCCTGCACCTCCAGCCCGGCGTTATTCTTCTGTTCGCGCGCCAGTTCCGCCTTCTCCGCCACGAGCTGCGCGCGGGACTCGGCCCATTGCAACTCTTCCCGCGCGCGATCCAGATCGCCCATGGTCGTCTCGGCCTCGGACCGCGAGATAATCCCCGCCCCCACCATCTCCTGCATTTGAAGCAGCGACTGCTGCCGCCGCACCACCGTTCGCCGCGCCACCGCGACCAGCTGGTCGGCCTCTTCCGGAAGCAGATCCGGGATCGACAAACTCTGCTTCAGTAACGACGCGTCGAGTGCGTCCTGCAGGTCGTCCTGCGCCTTTTTCAGCTGCATCAGAGGCAAAGCGCCCGCCGCGACCAGTTTCCGCACCTGTTCGAAGCGTTCTCGAGCCCGCGCGACCAGCGGATCGTGGTCATCGGGACGCAGCCGGGATGAAACGGGAGCCACAGGTTTCGGCGGGGGCGCGTCCGCCTGCGCGCAAACAAAGGAAACGGAAAGCGCCGCCACTGCGGCAATTCGGAAATACACGCTTATCCCTATAGTACGATAGCGATGGGAGCGAGTTTCTGCCGCATACCGATACCGACACCCTGCACACCAAGACCGGTAAAGACGTTCATTCCACCAAATCCGCCGAACCCGGATGGCTCGTCGCGGTGCGCGCGGCGCAGGCCAAAAAAGCCACCGACATCGTCATTCTGGATCTCACCGGCGTCACCAGTTTCACCGATTACTTCGTCATCTGCAACGGCTCCAGTGCCCGCCAGAATCAGGCCATTGCCGACGAGGTCGGACTACAGTTGAAGAAGGAGGGCGAACTGCCGGGCAGCACCGAAGGTTATGAGGAGGGCGAGTGGATTCTCCTCGACTACGGCGACTTTCTGATCCACATCTTCTCGCCGAAAGCCCGCGAATACTACTCGCTCGAACGGCTCTGGCGCGAAGCCAGGACGATCCCGGTTCCTCCCGAGTGAAGGTTTTCCTCTACTTTGAAGGGAAGCCGAAAGATCCCCACGCCAACGCCCTCGCCGCCGATTACGTCCGCCGCGCCAACCATTTCGCGCCTGTACACATGTCGGAGATCCGCTGCCATCGCACGGACCCCTGGTCGAAACACCCCGGTGCCCGAAAGGTACTGCTTGACCCAGCAGGGCGCGTTCTCGATTCCGCCGCATTCGCCGATCTCTTCGCTCGCGCCGAAATGCAGGGGCACGATCTGGTATTCATGGTCGGAGGCCACGACGGTCTTCCGCCGGCATGGCGCGAGCGCGCCGATCTGCTGGTGTCGCTCTCAGCAATGACCATGCCGCACGAGCTTGCCCGCGCGGTTCTGGCTGAGCAAATCTACCGGGCGTTTACAATGTTGCGAGGACATCCATACCCGCGATAGCGGCGAGCCAACTCGATGACCTGGTTTAAACGAACGCCGGACGACAAACCGCCTCTCGCCAACGACTCGGAGCATACCGTCCGCACCGAGGGGCTTTGGATCAAATGCGAGGGCTGCCGCGAAATTATCTGGAAGAAGGATCTTGAATCCACTTTCAACGTCTGCGGCAAATGCGGCCACCATTTCCGCATCGATGCGCGCGCCCGGCTCGCCCTGCTGTTCGACGACGGCGCCTGGGAAGAATGCGACGCATCGCTCGAATCCACCGATCCGTTGGGCTTCGTCGATTCGAAGCCATATAAAGAGCGTCTCGCCGCCACCGAGCGGGCCACCTCGCTCAAGGACGCGCTGATATCCGCCACGGGAAGACTCGAAGGACGCAAAGTCAACATCTGCGCGATGGAGCCGAAGTTCATCGGCGGCAGCATGGGCGCCGTCACGGGCGAGAAGATCGCGCGCGCCATCGAGCGTTCCATCGGCGGCCGCATGCCTCTGGTGATCGTTTCGGCCTCGGGCGGCGCGCGCATGCAGGAAGGCGCGGTGAGCCTGATGCAGATGGCTAAAGTCTCGGCCGCGCTGATGCGCCTCGACGAATCGCGGCTCCCTTACATCAGCGTGCTGACCGATCCCACCACCGGCGGCGTCACCGCCAGCTTCGCCATGCTGGGCGATCTCAACATCGCCGAACCGGGCGCGCTGATCGGTTTCGCCGGACCCCGCGTCATCGAACAGAGCATCCGCCAGAAGCTGCCCGAAGGTTTCCAGCGCAGCGAATTTCTGCTGAAGCACGGCATGCTCGACGACGTGGTCCCGCGGGCCGAAATGAAGCGGTACATCGCGCGCGCTCTCGAATTTTTCCTCGGCGCACCTTCAACAACTCCGCATGAACTTCGTTGAAAGCGTCCGATTTCTGCATTCCCTGGGCCACGAGTTGAAGGTGGTTAAGTGGGATCTCGATCGTATCGAGACCCTGCTCGACGCGCTCGGCAGCCCGCATGCCCAGGGCCGCTTTATTCACGTCGCCGGTACCAACGGCAAGGGGTCGGTCTGCGCCATGATGGCCTCGGCGTTGCGCGCGTCCGGACTTCGGGTTGGCCTCTACACATCGCCTCATCTCGTGAACCCGCGCGAGCGCATTCAGATCGACGGCCGGTGCATTTCCGAATCGGCGTGGCGCCAGGCTTTCGATGCGGTGCACGAGGCCGTTGAGGATCTCCTCGCGCGGGATAAGATCGATACGCATCCCAGCTTCTTCGAGACCATGACCGCCATGGCGTTTGTGGCCTTCGTGCGTGCGAAGGTTGAAGTGGTGGTGCTCGAAACCGGGCTCGGCGGACGCCTCGACGCTACGAATGTGGTCAATCCCGAGCTCGCCGTCATCACGCCCGTCGATTTCGATCACGAAGCGTTTCTTGGTTCGAGCATCGAATCGATTGCCGCCGAGAAGGCCGGGATTATCAAGGCGGGACGGGCCGCAGTGTTCGCGGAACAGCGGCCTGCGGCGTTCGCCATTCTCGAACGGCGCGCGTTGGAGAAAGATGCGCCCGTTACGCTCTCATCGGAATGGCGCGTCTCGGATCTGCAATTGGAAAAATTCGGCAGCCGCTTCACGCTGTGCCGGGACGAAGCAATCCCGATTCGCTGTCCGCTGGCCGGGGCGCATCAGGTGGAGAACGCGCGCACAGCTGTGGCGGCGCTCACTGTATTCGGTCTCTCGGCGGCGGATATTCGTGACGGAATCGCCCGCACATCCTGGCCGGGGCGGATCGAACGCGTCGCCGCGAATCCCGACATCATTCTGGACGGCGCGCATAATCCGGCCGGCGCCCGCGCGCTGGCCGCGTATATCCGGGAATTTTTCACGGAC
>JASHSD010000362.1 GCA_030036985.1 Bryobacteraceae bacterium | reverse complement strand
ACATCGAGGTGTATCGGGTGAAATGCCCGGAATGCAGCGTGAAGGTTGAGAAAGTGCCGCTGTTGCCGAGCAAGGCGCCGTTCAGCAAACGTTTCGAGGATGCGGTGGGACAGGCATGCGAAAGCGCGGCGGCGCGGCAGGTGGCGCGGCGGTTCGGCCTGGCCGAGAATACGGTGCGGGCGATCGATCTCCGCTATCTGGAGCGGTGGGCGGCGGCGCGATGCGAGCCGCCGCTGCGGCAGATGGCGGTCGACGAGATTTACCGGGGGAAAAGCGACAAGTTTCTCACCGTGGTGAGCAATCTGGAAACCGGTGAACCGTTGTGGTTTGGCCAGGAGCGGAAGAAGGAAACGCTCGACGAGTTCTTCCGGACCCAGTTGAGTGCCTGCCGGCGCGGGCGCATCGAGGCGGCCTGCGTGGACATGTGGGAGCCGTTCCGGCTCAGTATCGAAGAGTGGGCTCCCGGATGCCAAAACGCAACACTCTGAATCGGCTCTTCCAGTTGAATCGGCGCGTGTTCAAGGCCTACATGCTCAAAGAAAGTCTGGAACGGCTTTGGAATTACCGTTACGAAGGAGCCATGGCAAATTACCTGCGAAAGTGGATGGATCAGCTGCGCCGGCAGCGCCTGCCCGCGTTTCAGAAGCTCGCCGACATGCTGATCAGGCACATCGACGGCGTTCTGAACCACTGCCGAACGAAGGTGTGCTTCGGTGTCGTCGAAGCGGTTAACGGCAACATCCGCATGCTGATCAATCGCGGGCGCGGCTGCAGGAACATGCGCTATCTGCTATTGAAAGCCAAACGCATGGCCGCCACCAACGTCGAATAGGTCGTTTTCGAGAAAATCAGGAAGACCGCGTAGAATGCCGCCTTTTACAAATTCCTGCGCAGAGCTTAAACAGAATGCCGTTCAGGTACAGGTGAACCTCCATTCCGTAAGCAAAGCCCAGGTTGCGCAAGGTCCCGCGAAACAGCATGCGGTCGAAACCCGAGACAACCCCCTGAATCCGGTCCTGAAAACGAGAGATAAACTGTTGCATGGCGTTTCTCCTGTGCAGGTCTTTGAAATCGGAAACTTCATTCAACCTGCACCCGGGGAAACGCCAATTCTGTTTGCGGCTTGCCGCCATACGGGGTCAGGGCTTCGGCCCGACCCGATCATAACCCTCGGAGTTGCGTGACTCCAGGCCGCCCGGAAGGGCGGCTGCAGCGCCCAAGCGCTGGCCCCACAATAAGTCTGGAAAATCCGCGTGGGCATTGGTTGGCATCCGCCTGGCTTGGGCCGGCCACAACCCGTGGGTCTCCTTTGTGGCGCCGGCACTCATGCCGGTGGGTTTAATTAACTGCGGCAGTCGTAAAACTCATAGTAGTCTCGCCAGGCGTGATTCAACAGCGGGACCAGCTTCGACTGCGCCCAGGGATTGACGTTCACCGAATATACATTCCGCCGCAGCGTCTGAACCCAGTTTTTTCGCCGCCTGCTGTCCGATACAAGGGCGACGATCTTCGCGCGCGGATCGAGCGGCTCCAGAACTTTCTCCACATGCTTGCAGGTCGTCGGCCAGGCAAAAGACGACCGGGAACCTCTCGCCGCGCAATCGATCCGTGAACGCGGAGAGATCCGTTTCCAGTTCGAGTGTCCAATGGGAGTGCGCGAGCAACCGTTCGAGGGGCGTGCGGGCCGAGGGCGGTCCGAACAGCAGCGACCGGGAGGGTCCGCCCGTCAAACTAGGGTTAAATTCCATACATCGGAAACAAGCAGTTCCCCTGCCGCATCCACCTGTTGATTCGATTGGCCCGGTGATGCGCAGCTCGGGACTCTCTGCGTGAAATGGCGCAATCGGTTGTGGATTTTGACACCGGCGCCGGAATGCCAGGTGGTATAGTTCAGGCAGGCAGTTCATGAACTACCGGAGAGCTCTGGCGATTCTGACCGCCGGAGCCGGACTCATCACCGCGTTATATTCCGCTCAACGCCCGTTCCGCGTTTACCCGAGCATGGAAGCTTACGACAACGTCGAGCTTCCCCCCGATTACAAGGAAAAGACCGAGTGGGTCTTCGCCCGGTTGATGTACCCGCAGCACCCTCTCGCGCGCTTCGGCAATTTTCGCCGCTTCGGCAGCCTCGACTGGCGCGAGGGCGGGACCAGTTGGACGCAGGATTATCCCCGCGCCGACCGGCATTTCGCCCAAGCTATGCGCCGGCTCAGCCTGGTGCAGGCGCGTTCGGTCGAGCAACCTGTGAACCTGGACGACGGCGACGACGCGTTCAACTATCCTTGGATGAACGCAGGCGAGATGGGCGATTGGAAGCTCACCGGGGCTCAGGCCGCGGCGCTGCGCGAATACCTGCTGCGGGGCGGCTTCATCATGCTCGACGATTTCTGGGGCACCGAGGAATACAACCGTTTCTACGAGAGCATGCGGCTGGTTTTCCCCAACCGGCCGGTGGTTGAAATCGACGACGCCGACCCGATCTTTCATGTCGTCTACGATCTGGACGACCGCTATCAGGTGCCGGGCCAATGGGCGCTGGCTCGTGGCATCACCTATCGCAATGGCGACGAGGGCGGAGCGGTTCCGCACTGGCTGGGAATCTACGACGACCACGGCCGCGTCATGGTCGCGATGACCTACAATTCGGACGTGGGCGATTCTTGGGAGTGGGCCGACGATCCGGGCTACCCGGAAAAGTATTCGGCGCTCGGCATACGCATCGGAGTGAATTACGTGATTTACTCCATGACGCATTGATTTTCGGATGTTTGTTCAGGGAAAAAGCCGCCGGTTCATGGCGCTGTGCGTTTTGGGAATCGCCGGGCTGGGCCTTTGCCGCGCGCTCCTGGCGCAGAAGCCTTTTAAGCAATGGCCCGCCATCGAATACGACGATTTTCCTCTGCCGCCCGACTGGCAACAGAAGGCCGAATGGACGCGGGCGCGGCTTCGTTATCCCGATATCTACGGCTATCCCGACGTCCCGCTGACTTACAACAACGGCAGGCCGTTCCCCGGCTACTGGACGATGGACTATCCGCGTTCCGACCGGCATCTGCTCGAAGGCGTCCGCCGGCTCACCCGCATCGAGAGCAAATCGGTGGAGCAGGTGGTGAGCTTCGGCGACGACGATATGTACAACTTCCCGACGTTGTACGCCGTCGAGGTGGGGCATTGGAGGCTGCACGAAGAGGACGCCAAACAGCTGCGCGAATTTCTGCTGCGCGGCGGATTTCTGATGGTCGACGATTTCCACGGCTCCAACGCGGCCGACCACGATCAGGGCATCAACGAGTGGAAGAACTTCACCGACGGGATGAGCATGGTTTTTCCGGACCGGCAGATCGTGGATATCCCGGACAGCGACCCGATTTTTCATACGATTTACGATCTGGATCACCGCTTTCAGGTGCCAGGCGCGCAGTATTTCGATACCGGCATTACTTACGAGAAAGGTCCTACCGGCAAAGTGCCGCACTGGCGCGCGATTTACGACGACAAGGGTAGGATCATGGTCGCTATCTGCCACAACATGGATCTGGGCGATGCGTGGGAGCATTCCGATGAAGCCCGATACCTGGAGAAATGGGCGTCTCTGGCTTATCGGATCGCGATGAATTATTTTGTCTACGACCTGACGCATTGAGAAACCGCTTGCTTGCGCGCGCGGCTCAGTAAAAAACAATGCGCGTTACGGGCCGCGATCGCATTTTTCCGAGCCGCGACCGTGAGGGAGCGGTTTTGCCAAGGCTGCTGAGCTTGAGCCGCCGGAAATCTGCCACGCTCGAAGCTTATCGGATCGTCATGAGCTATTTCGCACGCGATCTCACTGATTGAGCGGTGTCTCAGGTGAGTCACTTATTTGGAACGTGATTGTACCCGAGAAGTAACTTTGTCGTGATAGGTTCGTGAGGCTGCCCAAGGCGGCTTACCTATAAATGACGAACTTCCGACTCAGTTCTCTCTTGGTGTGCGCAACAACCCTTCTAGCGGGAGCCTCGGCTTTCGCGCAGACCTCTTTTACGCCGGGTAATCTGGTGGTGAGCCGCAGCGTTTATCAGGGCACAGCCGCGACGATAGCCGTCGGCCAGCCGCTGCCTCCGGTTTGCCCCTCCACGGCCGTCTGTACCGGCTCCGGCAATGGCGGACCGGCTACCGACAGCGGGGCTTACCCGTCGACGACCAGCACTAATAATGTGTGGAACAACGATAACGTTGACGGCAGCTTCGGCGTGACATCGCCTATCTTTCTGGATCAGATAACGCCCACCGGCGCGCTGGTCAACACGCTCGCGATCCCGACCACGATGGTGAACACGAGCTTCAGTTCGAAATCGGAACTGGCTCTGAACCGTTCGGCGGACGGAACCGCCATCACCTTTATGGCTTATCTCGCGCCGCCGAATACCGTGGACGTTTCCGACGCCAACAGCCCCGGCGCTTACGATCCCACCAACCCGGCCGGCGGAAGCTATTACCGGTCGGTTGTCCAGGTCGGAGCCAATGGGGCGATTCAGGTGACTCCGACCAACTCCTTCAGCGGCACCCCGGCGAACATTATCGAGACCGCCGGCGTGCAGATGGCAATTCCCGGGCAGAGCGCCGGTACGCCTGCGATACAGGTCGGGAACTTCTCGCTCAGCCAGCTCGTCAACCCCGCGACCGGCTTGCCTTATCCCCCGGACAAGGCAGGCAAGGATAATAATTTCCGCGGACTGACGATCTTCAACAACACGCTCTATGTCTCGAAAGGCAGCGGCAGCAACGGCATCGATACTGTCTATCGCGTGGGCGACGAAGGCAGCCTGCCGACCGAGGCGAATGCGGCGAGCGCAGCCTTAACCGTGCTTCCCGGATTTTCGACCACGCCCGAAAAGAGCGGCGGCGTCGGCAATCCGTTCGGCCTCTTCTTCGCTAATTCGACGACCCTATATGTTGCCGACGAAGGCGACGGCACGACCGCCGACGCGGCCACCAGCAAGGTCGCGGGTCTCCAGAAGTGGATTCTGACGAACGGCACGTGGAAGATGGCTTATCTGCTGCAGAGCGGCCTCAACCTAGGCCAGCAGTACACGGTCGCCAACTATCCCACCAGCCTCAATCCGGCAACCGACGGCCTGCGCAATATCGCGGGCAAGATCAACGGCGACGGCACAGTGACGATCTACGCCATCACTTCGACCGTCAGCGCGAACGGCGACACGGGCGCCGATCCGAACATGCTGGTCAGCATCACCGACACGATCGCCAACACAACGGCCCCGACGAGCGAGTCATTCACGACGATCATGTCCGCCCCCGCCGGCCAGGTGCTGCGTGGCGTTTGTCTCGCTCCTACCGCCTCGTCGACAGCGCCCGCCATGACCAACGTTCCGCTGGTCATCTCGGCCGCGAATGTTAGCGCTGCGGCGATCGCTCCGGGCTCGCTGGCCACGGCCAACGGCCAGAGCCTCACCTCCGTTACCGGTACGCCCGGAACACCGTTCCCGACGAGCCACCAGGGCACGTCCGCTTCAATCGTCGACTCGACGGGCGTCATGACCGCGGCTCCTCTGCTTTACGTATCGCCCACCCAGATCACCTTCCTGGTTCCGGCGGGCGTCGCTCTCGGGACAGCTCAGGTCGTTGTCACCAGCTCGGGCGGCACGCAGACCGCGAATAATATCGAGATCACCATCGCCGCGCCGGGTCTGCTGACGCTGAACGGCAACGGCCTGGCCGCCGCGGACGTGGTGCAGGTCTCCTCGACCGGCGCGCAGACTGTACAGCAGGTCTATACAACCAACAGCGACGGCGCCGTGATCGCCAACCCGATCGCGGTCGGTTCGGGCAATACGACCTATCTGCTGCTATAT
The DNA here is from genome assembly GCA_030036985.1 of Bryobacteraceae bacterium. Lineage (GTDB taxonomy): Bacteria > Acidobacteriota > Terriglobia > Bryobacterales > Bryobacteraceae > BOG-234. The sequence continues at coordinate 2,690 of JASHSD010000362.1, read as the reverse complement.
GGAACGGGCATCGCGGGCGCGGGCACGGCGTTGACGACCGTGACGATCGACGGCGTGAGCGCGAAGGTGGCCTACGCCGGTCCCGCGGGCGCCGACACGGGTCTGGATCAGGTGGACGTGATCGTTCCTGCGTCGCTTTCCGGCGCGGGCAACGTCAACGTGCAGCTTACGGCCGCGGGAATAACCGCGAACTCGGTTCAGATCACGATCCAGTAAGCGGACACGCGACTTCAGTCGCGTTTTTAAACGTCGCGCCCAAGAGCGCGACTGAAGTTGCGTGTCCGGAAATCGCTCTGTGGCATCATCGTACGTTGATTGACGCCTTACCCCAGCCGCCGGAAATCTGCCGCCTGAGCGCCGTCGAAATGGCGCGGCTCATCCGAACGGGAAAGCTTTCCGCGCGCGAGACGCTGGAAGCGCATCTGAATCACATCGAACGGGTGAATCCGACCATCAACGCCATCGTTACCCTGGATTGCGATCGGGCCTGGGAAGCGGCGAAACGCGCCGATGAATTGCAGGCGCGCGGGCAAAGCTTGGGTCCGCTTCACGGATTGCCCATCGCCCACAAAGACCTCCAGCTCACCAGAGGAATCCGGACCACCTTCGGCTCCCGCATCTTCCGCGATTTCATTCCGGACCAGGATTCACCGCTGGTCGAGCGGATCCGCGGCGCGGGCGCCGTTACGATCGGCAAAACCAACACGCCCGAATTCGGCGCGGGATCCCAAACGTTCAACGAAGTCTTCGGGGCAACGCTGAATCCGTGGGACCTCACGAAAACCTGCGGCGGCAGCAGCGGGGGCGGCGCGGTTTCAGTGGCGTGTTGCATGCTGCCGATCGCCGACGGCACCGACCTCGGGGCGTCACTGCGGAATCCCGCCGCCTTCTGCAATGTGGTGGGGTTTCGTCCGTCCGCCGGGAGCGTGCCGTCCGACAGTCCGGCTCCGTTCCATGTCGAAGGTCCGATGGCGCGTTCGGTGGCCGACGCGGCGTTCTTCTTCTCCGCGATCGCCGATTCACCGCAGCCGCCGCGGGGCGATATCCGCGGCGCGCGCATTGCATGGTGGAAAGATCTCGGCGGCATTCCGTTCGATCCCGAAATCCGCGAAATCGTGAATGCCCAGCGGGCGGTATTCGAATCTTTGGGCTGCATCGTCGAGGAAGCCGAGCCCGATTTCAAAGGCGCCGACGCCGTGTTCCGGACCCTGCGCTTTCGCAGCACAGCGGAGCGCCTCGGCGAATTTGCGGCCCTGCATCCCGAGTTGGTGAAAGACACGATCCATTGGGAAATCGAACAGAGCCGTCGACTGACGGACACCGACATTGCGCGGGCAAAGGAGAAACACCTTGATGTTCAGCAGCGCATGATCAGGTTCATGCGGCGGTATGAATTTTTTATCCTGCCCGTGACCCAGGTTCCTCCCTTTGACGTGAAAAAGTACTGGCCGACTGAAATCGGCGGCGTGAAGATGGCGACTTACATCGACTGGTTCAAGTCCTGTTACTACATCTCAGTCATGGGCTCGCCAGCGATTTCCGTTCCGTGCGGATTTACGGCCGGGGGCCTGCCTGTGGGATTACAAATCGTGGGACGGGATCAGGATGATTGGGGAGTGCTGCGGATCGCCCAAGCTTATTCATCCGAAGCGTCGGACGCCCGGAAGACATAAGTCAGATTGTAGGCATCCTGCTCGCTTAGAGGAGTGGTGACAACCTCAGGTTTTTCGTTTTGTGCTACCAATTGCGGAGCCGGAGCCTTAGTCGGGTATGCACGTACGATAAACCTTTTGGGCGCGTGGCCGACGTAATAGAACGGATAGCAGGTGATCAGCGTCAGCGTAGGCTTCGGGGTAGGCGCCATGACACTGACGTCGGTGGGGTTGACGATCTCTGTTGAATCTACCGTGTAGGTTCGCGTCCCGTAGGCCGTGGCCACATGAACGGTATCGCCCTTCTGAATGTTGCGAAGACTGCGGAACAAAGTGTCGCGGTGCGCCGCCAGCACAACGTTACCGGGTTGACCCGGGAGCGCCGAACTATCGACATGCCCGACACCGCGATCAAGCACATTGTCGTCTGTGCCCTGAAAGACGACCGCGGAAAGGTGGAGCTTTGGAATCTCCACCCTTCCGACAAGGCCGCCTTCGGGGATAACCGGTCGGGCGGCCGGAGCCTGCCGATTGCTGAGAATCCGATCCAGTTCGCGATCACCGCGGTTCTGCTGGAGACAAAGATTAAGGTAATACGCTCCGCAGTAGCCCAGAATCACGAGCCCGACCGCAAACAGCAATCTCTGGATCCAGCGCGCCATGGCCGATTCTCCCGATTCGTCAGGCTTTAGTTAAGCCGTCGGGCCAGGAGGCCGACGAACAGAGCAAGGCCGATGCAACCGAAGCCAAACAGGGCAAGCAGCGGCATGTTGCTCGCAGTCTGAGGAAGCGTCGGCGCGGGCGCCGGAGTTTCGGGTGCAGGAGCCGGTTGCGGCGTGGGTTCAGCCTGCGGCGCCGGAGCCGGGGGCGGCGGCGGCGTATTCTGCGCTATTTCCGGCTGTGGCTGAGGCTGTTCCTGAACCTGCGGCGCCGGAGCCGGAGCTGGCGCCGGCGGCGGCGGAGGTGTTACCTGAGCTACCTGCGTGAAACTCTTTTTGTAGAGGAAATGCTGGCCGTAGTTGTCACCGGGATAGTACC
>JASHSD010000361.1 GCA_030036985.1 Bryobacteraceae bacterium | reverse complement strand
CGCTGATTGCCGGTTTGACTTCTTTCTTTACCCTCCGCCTGGCAAGGGCGCGCGATCAGGCTGCACGGGAAGCGGCCACAGCGGCCGCGATGAACCGGTTCCTGTCAGACGATCTTCTCGGGCAGAGCGATCCGTTCAGAAGCGGACAGGCGAAGGAATCGTTCGCCGGCGTGGTGAATCAGGCGTCTTCCCGGATTGACCTGCAATTCAAAGATCAGCCGGCAATCGCCGCGCGGCTGCACCAGGTGATAGCGAGGGCTTTTGACAATCGGTCCGAATTCCCGCCGGCGCGCAGAGAATACGATCGCGCGAGCCAACTTTTCAGGCGCGGCGAGGGACCTTTGTCGCAGGATGCGATTGTGGTTGACCTGCAGTGGGCAGCCATGGAGGCCAGGAGCTACGAACGCGGATCACTTGCGTTGGCCAAATCGATGACCGGCAACGCGGATAAGTTGATTGCCCGCATTGCAAAGCCAAGGGAGGATTTGGCTGTCTGGCGCTTGTCGGCTCTCGGCGTGATCGCTATGACCGGGAATGATGCCAGGTCGGCAAACGGGGACTTCTCGGAAGCGCTGCGCCGGGCGGAAGCGAATCCATCCTTCGATGAAGCTGCGCGCAGACGTATCGAGACCTTGGTGGCAACCTCTTACATTCACCTGGGCGATGGCGCCAGAGCCGAACTGCTCTTTAAGGAGATAGCACAGGAATACACTCGAATAGCCGGCCCGGACAGTCCCGATGCCTTGCGATCGCGGCAATATCTCTCGGAGGCTTTGATGGTTCAACGCAAATACCATGAGGCGATCGAAAATGCGAACCTGATTTATCCCATTTTGGTCAAGAGATTAGGGGAGGATCACGAGGTCACCATGGCCATTCTCGGCACGCGGGCGGCATCGGAAGGTTCGCTTGGCATGTGGGATGCGGCGATTCGCGACGACTTGACTATTTACAAACTCGCTGTCAGGAAACAAGGGCCGATCTCTTTGTTTTCGATCGCAACGCTTTCCGATGCGGGATTGTCGCAATGCCTCGCCGGCCGGTACGCGGAGGGCGAATCGAACGCGCGGAAGGCGCATGAGGAATCAAAGCGGGCGTTTGGGCCGCGAGCGGGAATGACGGGAGGATCTGCGTACGCGTTGGCAATCTGCAGCATCGGTCAAAACAAGTTGGAAGAAGCATCGGAACTGCTGCGGAATATCGATGTGAAGGCTACTACCGCACTGAGCGCCGACCCCACCGTTGGAGCAAGTATTGCCCTCGCTCAGGGACAGATTGCCGCTCGAAGGGGAGACTATGTTTTGGCGAAACACTACGCCGATGTTGCGGCGCCCGCCTTTGACGCTCCAGACGCAGCGGCCGGAGAAAAAAAGTCGCTTCAGGAATTGATAGCTCTGATCAAGTCGCATCCGGCCGCGTCCAGATGACCGGGCGCGACGGATGATGTCATGCGCCACGCACGGAGCTGCTGCAAATTCCCGAGCAAGATCCGGAATCAACTGTCAACACCCCGTCGCGGATTGGGTACGAGTTGCTGTCGGTTTTACGCCGGCAACTCCAGCCCCCGTGTGAAAGACGTGGACCAACGCGGATCGCGCGGAAGTCGCGCCGATCTGTCATAGTAACGCGATAAACTTGCCGCCGCTGCGCGGTCGCGGCCACAGCAGCCTCTACCAATCCCAAGCGGAGTTCCCCATCGCTTGTTAATTCTCCGGAAGCGGCAGCGCGAGCAGCTTCCTCGTAGCCGGCGATCGAATGATGCGCGAACGCCGTCGCCGCAGTCGGCAGCCCGCGGACAACGGCCTCCGCGCTAATTCTTGACAGCCTTGCGTGGCCTGCCGAAGACAGCCGGATCGATCGGGACATTCGTCTTCACCTCGTCCAACTGGAAACCGTCCCTGCCGTCCAGCCACGAGAACATGAACTTGAACGGGAACTTGATGCCGTTGACGTCGCGGTAATCGTCGTAATCCACCTGCGTGGAAATGCGCCCCACCGGAGTCTTGCCGTAGCGGATGAGCCGCACCAGGTATCCCGTCTGCTTGTCGAAATAGAGCGTCACCAACATGCCCCGCGGGCCCGCGCCCTGCACCACATGCACGGCCTTCCCGTTGACGGTGTCGTCGTAGCCCGTGCGCAGATTAGTCAGCACCTGCTTGATCTGTCCGGGAAACGCCAATTCCGCTTCCAGCCGTTCGCCGTCCAACTCGGTGCCGGTGACCTGATATTCGCCGAGCACGGATCGCGGCGTGTTGATCCAGCCGACCTTGCCATCGTAAGCGCGCGTCTGATTGCCGCGCTGCGCCGCCTCGGGAAACGAGACCAGCACCGTGCGCTGGTCAGGAAATTTCGCGTAGATCGACGCCTTTCCACCGCCCGAAACCCGCTCGTAGCCGCCGTTCTGCGTGCCCGTCGCTATGAAACTGGTGAGCTTCGAAAGCGCTTCGGCGCCGCCGAGAGCCGAAATGTATTTGTCCAGAATCTGGTCCGCCGGCATGCCGCGCGGATCCCGCGGCACCACCGTCTCCGGCTCATCGTTGGGAGGGCCGTACAGCTTGTCCAGCTGTAGTTCTGTCGCGGGCTTTTCCTGGCCCCGATGGCACGTCCAGCACGTCACCATCTGCGCGCCACCGAAATTGCTCTTGTTGATCGTCGCGACCATCTCGATCATGCGCCGCGCCATCACCTTCGTCGGCATCGAATCCACCACCCAGTTCACGCCATCGAAACCCGCGCCCGGGTGGCAGTTGGAACAGTCGTAAGCCAGAGCGCCCGCCATCACGCCCATGGCGCCGATAAAATCGTCGACCGTGAGACCTTTGAGAGAACTGGTGGTGACGTTCTTGAACACTTCCCCGGCCGTCTTCGGTTTCGCGCCATTCGCTTCCTGCGCCCGACCCGCCGGCGGCGCGGCGATGCACAGCGTCAGCCACGCGGCCGAAATGAGGACAAAATTCTTTTGCATTCGTATCGCAGCATACTACACTCGGGCCTGGCCCTACCCACTGGGCAGGTTGGTCGGGTACCCTCTGGATCCGGCGGATTGGCAATCTTAATGTCACTCGTTTTTGCTGTGGGGTCAGGCCTTCGGGCCTGCCGCCGGGCTTCCGCCCGGCGCGATGCTCAACAGACCCCACCGCGGGCCCGAAATTTGACCTTATTTCAGGCCGCCCTGAAGGGCGGCTGCAGCGCGGAAGCGCTGGCCCCACAAGCCATAAAAACGACCGGCATTGGATTGGCAATCCGACTTGCCGGTTGAAAAGGAGCGAATCATGCAGTTGAAAACCTGCGCATTCCTGGGATCTCGAAGGCGTCTGGCAGTCCCGCGCCGGGACCACATCAAATGAAGGTCTGGGCCGACCTGAAAGACGATTACTACAAATAAGCCGCCCGCACCCGAAAACTCTCGCGCCAGGTTTCACCCGGACCCACCATCTGCAAATCCGCGTACTTGCCTTCGTGCGCCAGATTGACGCCGTTGGTAATCGCGGTCATAGGCTCAAAGCAAATGTAATCGTGGCCAGGCGGCGCATAGACGACTCCCACGCGGTACTTCGGCCCGAAAGTCACCTCAATGCGTTTCCCGCCGCCCTCGGCATGGAAAGGCTCACCACTGAGGCCCGTGAAACCATCGTCGAACCGCTTCTCTCTTAATGAAAAACATTCGGGAAAATCCACGGGCTTCATCTTGCCTGTCGCAACCAGCCGGTCGTCCGTCTCGACATGCAGACGCACCGGAAGATGCGCCACTGCCTCGGCGATCGGCACGCCCGGCAGCCGGAAATATGGATGAAAACCGATCGCGACCGGCATCGGTTCGGCCGCGCGGTTCAATAGTGCGACGCTCACCTCCAGCACACCATCGGCCAGCCGATGCGTCATCTCATACTCATGCGCGAACGGCCAGTTCGCCATCAGCTCGGCGTGTTTCCAGAACTCCAGCCGGCTGGTGACATGCGCCGAACTCTCATCCGACGCCAGTTCGGTGACCTCCCACAATGGCGAAACAGTGAGCAATCCGTGAATCGGAATGCCGTTCGAATCCGGCCGCAGCGATTCGGCGCATCCGAACACAAACCGCTTCCCGTTCGCCCAGAATCCCTCCGGCATCCGGTTCGCCCAAGGCGCGAGGAACGGAATCCCGTTCAAATGCCGATCTCTCAGCTGCGACGGATCGTCCGACGGGACATACAGAAAATTCTCGCCGCGCACCCGCAGCGCGATGGTCCGATTGCCCAATGACGGAACAATCTCCACGTCAATCCCGCGCCCCGCGTCCGCGAGATGAACCACCGGCACGCTGCCGCGCGCCTCCATTCGGGCCATGAAATTGCTTGATTGAGCCATGACGTTATTAACCCGTATATTAGAGGAAGAACCCAATGAAAGCTCTTCCCGCGTTCTTTGCAATCGCGTTACTGACCGCCGGATCGCTTTGCGCCGCCGCGAATCCATGGATTCAGCAGGGCGACGACGATTTTTACAATCTCGATTACGATCAGTCCGTCGCGAACTACGAAAAAGCCGTCGCCGACGATCCGCAGAATGCGGAATATCATAATCACCTCGCCCAGGCGCTGCTCTACCGCGAGATGTTCCGCGACGGCGCGCTCGAAAGCGAACTGGTCAGCGGCAACAACTCGTTCCTGCGCCGGCCCAAGCTGGAGCCGCCGGCCGACGTCGAGAAGCGCTTCTTCTCCGAGATCGAGCGTTCGATGCAGCTCTCGCAGGCGCGCATCGCCAAAAAGCCCGACGACATTTTCGCCCTGCATCAGCTGAGCATCGCCTACGCGCTGCGGGCCAACTACGGATTTCTGGTGCGCAAGAGCTGGCGCGCGTCGCTCTACGATTCCAGCCAGGCGCGCAAATACGATAACGAAGTCACGCAGATCGATCCCGGCGATTACGATGCGCGGCTGCTGCAGGGCTGCTACGACTACGTGGTCGGCAGTCTGAACTGGGCCATGCGCGCGCTCGGATTCGTCGCCGGTTTCCACGGGGATAAACAACGCGGCATCCGCACCATCGAGGAAGTGGCGGAGAAAGGCAAAGAAAATCGCGTCGACGCCGAGATCGTCCTCTGCGCACTCTATCGGCGTGAAGGGCAGTCGAAGCGCGCCATTCCGCTGGTCAGCGGCCTGATTCAGCGCTATCCGCGCGCCTATCTTCTGCGCTTCGAACTGGCCCAGATGTATGCGTCCACCGGCGACCGCAAGAGCGCTCTGAACACCCTCGGCGAAATCGCGAAGATGAAGCAGGAGAATGCGCCGGGTTACGGGCGCATCCCCTGGGAGAAGATATACTACGAAACCGGCAATCTGGAGTTCTGGTTCGACGATCTCGACCGCGCGCTCGATAACCTCAGGAAGGTCACGGCCACACCGGAGCAACTGAAGGAAGTGGATCTCAACACGGGAGTGCTCGCGCTCATGCGGCAAGGCCAGATTTACGACCTGGAGAACCGCCACAACCTGGCCATCAAGGCCTACCAGCAGGCAGTCAAATTCGCGCCCGACGCCGAGGCCGCGCACGAATCCCAGCACTACATCAACTCACCCTACACGCGTCCGATCCACACTTCGGACCGGGGATAACCGCGGCAAGCGGCCTGTGATGGAACAAGCCCGGCGGGTCGCGATCCTCGGCATGACCGTGAGCGCGCTGCTGGCCATCCTGAAGATCACGGTGGGCTGGCTGGCCCATTCCGCCGCCGTGAAGGCCGACGGCTTCGAATCCGCCGCGGATGTGTTTACTTCCGGTCTGGTGCTCGTTGCGCTGATTGTTGCGGCACGGCCCGCCGACGAGAACCACCCTTACGGACATGGCCGCGTGGAGATTCTGACGGGTCTTCTGCTCGGCTTCATCCTGACCTGCGCCGGAACGGCGATCGCCTGGCACGGGCTGATGGGCGTCGCGGATGAGACGCGCCCGCCTGCGGCCTATGCCATCTGGCCGCTGCTGATTTCGATCGGCGCGAAGTCCTGGCTGGTGGTGAAGAAGTATCGCCAGAGCCGCGCAATCGGCAGTTCTTCGTTATTGGCCGACGCGGCCAACGACGGCGTAGATATCCTGTCGGGAACGGTGGCGCTGGCGGCCCTGTCGCTCGCCTCCTTCGACTACGCGCGCTTCCCGCATGCGGACCATTACGGCGCCTTCGCGGTTGGTCTCATCGTGGTCGCGACCGGTCTGCGCGTGATCTACGAATCCGGCATGCAGCTCATGGACACCATGCCGGACGAGCAATC
>JASHSD010000020.1 GCA_030036985.1 Bryobacteraceae bacterium | reverse complement strand
GAAACGGCGTCTCACAAGGGTTAAGTTTTGAGAGAACGAAAAACGGTCTTTACGCTCCGGATTTCTTCGCTTCTTACCGAGAAGGCCGGGCGAGCTTGTTCCAGGTGAACAAAAACATCAATCCTGCCCCGGACATCATTCCGATCAGGCCACCACCCACAATGTTTCGCAGATTGCGCATATCTTCCTGAAAGTTGACAATCTGTAACAGGCAATTAATTGTGAGCGATATACAAGGATAAATATAAGAGCAGACGTGCGCGCGAGCGCTGCGGCGCTTGTTTAGACTAAGTTGTTGTTTGGCGCTCGCATTGACATCGCCGACCTCCTCTGCGGCAGCGAATAGGGGCACCAAAAAAGAACCCAGAAAAAAGCCAACAATTACAGCCACGGGACTAGTCTGGAAGACACCCCAGAGGAGGTTGACCGGCAGCAGCAGAGACAAGGGTACAAACTCCTGCGGGCGTTTAATTTGATGCACAGCAAGTTCCTAAGAAAAACGAAAGGATACCACGTTTTCTGCGGAGACGAATGCGGCGATCACCAGCGCCGCGCCTGTGTTCTCAGAAACGGTAAGTTTTGAGAAACGCGCGGACCCCACAAAACGAGGGGTTCCGGAGTCTCAAAAATTTGTCGCAAAATGAGGACGACGTCCGCGACTTTGAACGGGCCAGGGCCGTCCTCCCGGCCGCATCACGCCGCTTTGGAGATCACATGAGCGTGTAGTCGGCTATTGTGAGAGGCACCCTGCCCCGATCAAACCCGACCCGGCTCACGTCTTGTATGCCTTGATGAATCGTATCGCTCACGCCCAGGACGCAGTCCGCGGGATCGTAGCTGCTGCTGCAGAACGCGCTCAGCAGTCCTCCACCGCCCAAAGCAATACCGGCCTCCACGCTGAAAAAGGTCCCGTCCTCGACTCCGTCGAACGCGACGAGCGCTTCACCTGTGATATCGAGGGTCACAGGAGCATTGGCGGGTCCGGTAACTTCGAAATCATAGGTGAGGGTGGCCGACCCGCCGCCACTTTCCTCCGGACCGATGACCGCGTCGGCGAACACCGAGGCGTCCGGGCTTAGCGATACGGTTCCACCGCCGGTCGTACTGTAAGTCGGGTCCGGAAGTATCGAATCCGCCTTCGCCGATGAGCAAAGGCAGGAAAGCGCAAGGAGAGCCGCGAAAATGCTCGCCCGTCTTGCCAGTGGGCTTCTGGGATGCACAACGTTCTTGCTCGGTTTCCGATGTCTCACAATGACTCCTGTTGAGTAAAACGGAATCCGCGAGTGTTTTTAGCCTGATTTCGCGGACGAGCTCGGCCCGTTCAACATCCGATCGTCAGTTCACGCGGGCAGAAGCCAGCCGGCGCCGGATAAAGGAGTTGTTCTCCATCTTGCGATCCCACTGTTCCCAGAGCCTGCGGCGCTCGGTTTCCCAGCCGGTTGCCTCGCCGATGCGCCCATCCTGACGCAATATGCGGGCCAGCGCCTCCCAGGCATTGGACAGGTAGACCGCATCGCGAAGGTCGTTCCGCGGATCGGGATTCAGTTGATTGACTTTGGTTAGAAGGTCGCAATAGGTTTCAACGGCCTTATCGGGTTGGTCATTCGCAGCGTAATCTTCCGCCAACGCCCGCTCCGCGAGGTCGGCCTCGCTCGCCAGCTCGATTTTGGCCGTCGGATAGTCGCCGGTTTTTCGCAAAAGTTCGAATGCCTCGTCAAGCCGCTGTTTCGAATCGCTCTCGCGGCCAAGCGCGCGAAGCACGTAGGAGGAGCTGGTCAGCAGTCTGGCCTCCTCCCGCTCAATCGCGACATTGGCGTTCCGGGCCCCGCGAATGGTGCGGATGCAGTCGTCATAAACACGCAGTGCCGCCCGCGCATCGGCGTGTCGCAGCACGTCACCCAAATGCCACCCCACCTCGCCGACAAGCTGGTGATGGTGGTTATCGTCCGCGTCTTTCCTGGCCAATTCGTCCGCAATATCGAGCGCCTGCCGGAATACGGCCGCTGCCTCTTGCGGCCGGTCGAGGCTGATGCCTTGATCCTCGCCCAGGATTGAACCCTCCCGCATCAGAGCGAGCACCAGGTTGGCGCGCTGCCAGGTCGAGCCGGTTTCTGTGAGCTGCTCCTCCAGGCGACGGGATTCGCGAACCGCCGCCAATGCTGAATCCAGTTCTCCGGTGTGCTGCAGGGCGTCTCCGAGGATTCCGTAATTTGTCGATGGCGAATCCATCGACATATTCCATGACCAGGTATGGCCGGCCATCGACCGTGCGTCCGGCGTCAAGCAGCCGGGCGATGCCGGGATGGCATGAATTCGTCGACCGCGCTCATTTTTTGGCGGTGATGTCGAGGGTAATGCGCCAGGTGCTCATCGACCACGCTCGCGCGGCCGCGGCGCTGAAACGGGGCGGCAACGCGCAACGCGTCGATTGGGATGCGACTATCATCGTTGACCCGGCTGACGGTCAGAGCCGGCTCCTCATGCTGGAGGTTGATCGGGCGTTGGAGGCTTTGTCGGACGAAAGTTCCGCTCTGGTTCGAATCGTCGAGATGCATTATTTCGGCGGCATGACGGCCGAGGAGATCGCGCTGGTAACCGAGCGCTCCGCACACGCCATCAGGCACGATCTCCGGCTGGCGCGAGCGTGGCTTCGCCGCGAGCTTTCGCAGCAGTTGCCTTGCTTGGGGGAGTGAAGCCTTTCGGTCCTCCGGCTCTGAGCAATCACCGAGTCGCCAACCATCCGCCCAAAGGAAACTACATCCACGCCGGATTAATAATTCGGCGAAGGCCTCTCTATCCCGTCGATCACCATCACATCGACAACCGCCTTGGCTGGTTGAAGCTTCAGTCCGAGCTGCTGCTCGAATGCAGTGAAGATATCCGGCGGCGCATCCGGGTTGGTAGTGGCATTGGCAGGCCCGAACCCGCCAAAGTTGGCCACCTCGCCCGCGTCGGGCGTGAATCTCAGGAGGAAGTCATATCTTCCGGTCAGGCCGGTTCGATCCACGACGGGCTTGTCGAGGATGTTGCTCTGCAGGCCGTTCGCCACCCCATTCAGGCCGGTATTGCGGCCGACAAGGGAGATCACCCCTGGCGCTTGTGAGAAACCGATTCCGGGGAATCCGGGAGTGTCGGGCTTTCCTTCGATGTCATACCTCTCGGAATCGAGCCATGAAGGTCCCCCTGAGATCTGGCGGGCGTGCACGTTGTAGGCCAGCTTGATGAGCCAGTTCACGGTCTCGTTGGTGGCGGTCACATCCCGGCCCCGGAATCCATACCCTCCGCGGGGCGAGCCGGGGCGTGCGGGCTTGATAGCGGTAACCGTAAATTCCGGCTTCGCGTTCGTGGGCATCCTGACGGGCGGAGGTGGAGGCTCGGGAATAGCCCAGGCGGTTTGGTCCGTGGCGCGAACCAGATTCAGCGGACGTGTCTCGGCGCCTGAGGCGCCGGCCATTTCCCCTGCCAGACGCCGGTTATGTTCTGCTTCGAGACCGACTGGGCTTGTGCCCGCAGTTCGGTCGCGTGGGTAAACGCCGAGAATCACGGGAATCGCGATTCGGCAGTCGCCTGCCGCCGAAAAGCGCCACCAGGTCGTCGATCATTTGATGCCGGGCCGAGTCCCGTGAAACCACCGCCTCAAACACGTGCGCGTTGCCGAACTTGCTCGTGCGGCGCACTGCCTTCTTTTCTTCCAGCTGAACGGTTGTGTGCAAGGGCGCGGTTCGGCAAGGCGCGTTTCTATGGTAGAGTTCAGGTTTATATGGCAATGCGCAGCGTCAATAAGGTGATCCTGGTTGGGCATCTCGGACGGGACGCCGAAACAAAATTCATTCCCAGTGGGGCGGCTGTGACCAAATTCTCGGTGGCCACGAACCGGCGCTGGAAGGACAAAGACTCCGGTGAATGGAAGGAAGAAACCGACTGGTCGAACGTCGTTCTCTGGCGCAGCGAGAACCTGGCCAATTATCTGACCAAGGGCAAACAGGTCTACGTTGAAGGCCGGCTGCAGACGCGCAGTTATGAAGATAAGGACGGCAAGAAGGTCTACACGACTGAGGTCGTGGCCGACGATGTGATTCTGCTCGGCGGACAGGGCGGGGGCGGAAGCCGCGGCGGCGACGAATATTCGCAGCAGCCGGTCTCGCAGCCCCGCGGCGCTGGGCGGTCAGCGCCGCCGGCATCGCAACAACCCGACGACCATTTCGGCCAAGGCATCACCGACGACGACGTTCCCTTCTGACCGGCAGGCGGCTATTGGGCCGATCCCGCGGCGGAAACTGAACCGACGTCGATCACCTTCTTATTCAGAGTTCCGCTGACGGTAATCGGCAGTCTCTTACCCTTTTCTACAGCCGCGCTTGCGACAAACCGGGCGGCGCTCGCATTTCCCGCGGCATTGAACGTCAGGAGCTGCGAATCCGGCAGCACTACCCCGAAATGCTTCGTCTTCGCCGAGGGGGTGCAGGCGCGAACCGCCATATTTACGTCCCATCGCGCGGGGGTTGCGTCCTTGGTTACGTTGTTCGCCTCGGATCTGAAACAGCCCGAATCGACCAAAACACCCGACCAGGTTCCCGCGAAACAAAAAGTTGATGCGAGAAACAAAAGGGCGGTGAATCGGATCGTCATACAAACCCTCCCTCAGAAAGATTCCGCGCGTTTCAGTATCGTTACGGCCGTGTCGGGTAACGTCCATATAACCGCGCCAGTCATTACCTGTTGACCCGTTGAAATATCCGGAGGGCGCATATATACTGTCCTTCGGTGTGCTTGTCAACCGGTTAAATCGGTTTTTGGAGGTCTTTTTGATGAGAGCAAAGTTCGGTTTCCTGATCGCGTCGGCTGGCCTGTTCGCTCTGGCTACCCCTGTGTTCGCGCATCATTCCTTCGCGGCGGAGTACGACAACTCCAAGCCGATCACGTTGACCGGGACGGTCACGAAGGTCGAATGGATGAATCCTCACGCGCGCTTCTACCTGAGCGTGAAGGACGACAAGGGAAAAATCACACCTTGGGAGTTCGAACTGGGCAGCCCCAACGGTCTGGCCCGGCGCGGCTGGACACGGAATTCGATGAAGGAAGGCGACGAAGTCACGGTTGACGGATACCTGGCCAAAGATGGTTCAAACCTCGCCAACGCCCGCAACGTCAAACTTGTTGATGGCCGCAAACTGTTCGCTGGCTCGACCGACGACGGCGGTCCGGTAAAGTAGTTTTCAGGATTTATTAGGATAGTAGTCGAGTTTCCGAGTTTCCAAATTTCCAATGACGCGTGGCCGTCCGCAGGCGGCCACGCGTTACGTGTGTTATGAGGCTTGAATCGGGAGAGGGCCCGGGAGAAGGAATGAAAAGCAGGATGAAACGTTCGGATGCAGGTCTCATGAGACACTGGTCGAAATTTGCGGCTTTGGCCGCTGGTTTAGGGCTCGCGTGGCTGGGCGGCTTTGGCTTGGCTGGTCATGCCAAGGCCCAGGCTCCGGCGGGCAAAGCCCCGACGGCCGGAGAGACGTTCAAGAACGTCACCACGACCCCGCTGAAGGGGCTGACGGTGGATGATTTTATAGCCTCCATGGGCGTGATATCGGCCGACCTTGGTCTGGACTGCGCCGATTGCCACCCCGGCGCGGGCACGGACCATGTGAATTGGGTGATCGATACGCCGCAGAAGATCACCGCGCGCAAAATGATCAACATGGTGGGCGCGATCAATCAGGCGAACTTCGGCGGCGCGCAGATGGTGACGTGCTGGACCTGCCATCATGGCCGGGAAACGCCCGCGCAGTCGATCTCTCTCGACAAGCTCTACGGCACGCCCAACGACGAAAAGGACGACCTTGTTATCCAAGGCCCCGGCGAACCCACCGGCGCGCAGGTTCTGGATAAATACGTGGCGGCGCTCGGCGGCGCAGCGAAGCTGGCGACGCTCAAGAGTTGGACGGCGACCGGCACCAGCCTCGGTTACGAAGGCCTGGGCGGCGGCGGAAGCTTTGAAATCTACGCCCAAGCCCCGGACAAGCGCACCACGATGATCGTGTTCAAGAACCACCCCGAACGCGGCGACAGCGCCCGCGCCTATAACGGCACGGTCGGCTGGTTCAAGCAGCCGCGTGCCGCGGTGCCCGAATATCAGTTGAGGGGCAGCGAACTGGACGGAATGCGCGTGGACGCGCTCATGTCGTTCCCCGGCCAGATCAAGGCATCCCTCCGATCCCTGCGCACCAATACGGCGGATCTGGGCGATCACGACGCCGAGGTTGTTCAGGGCAGCGGTCCCAACGGATATCTCGTGACGATGTACTTCGACAAGAAGACGAACCTGCTGGTCCGGACGGTTCGCTTCAGCAAGTCGCCGGTGGGCCACGTGCCGACGCAGATCGATTACGACGATTACCGCGAAGTGGACGGAATCAAGTTCCCGTTCAAGTACACGTATTCGTGGCTGGACGGCCGGGATGCGTTCCAGATCAAGGAAGTCAAGGTTAACGTGCCGATCGACGAGTCGATCTTCGGCAGGCCGAAATAAGAAAGCCGTGTAGGGCGGGATGGCATCCTGCGCGGGGTTGGTAACCCCGCTCGTCTGTCGCAGAACAGCGGCCAGGCGGATTGCCAATCCAATGCCACGCAGATATTTGTGGGGTCAGGCCTTCGGGCCTGCGGCCGGGCTTCTGCCCGGCCCGAGACCAATAATAATCCTCGAATTTGCGTGACTCCAGGGCCGCCCGGAAGGGCGGCTGGCAGCGCCGAAGCGCCGGCCCCACAATAAGGCTGGAAATCTATGTGGCATTAGATTGCCAATCCGCCGCAGGTCAACAACCCGCCCCACATTCAGCGGTTGGCCCAAGCCCAGGCGGTTTTCACAATGGTGTGGAGGTCCGAGTATTCGGGCCTCCATCCCAAGTCCTCGCGCAGCCGCGTGGAATCCGCCACAAGCAGGGGCGCGTCGCCATCGCGGCGAGGGCCCATCGTGTAGGGCACTTTCTTCCCCGTCACTTCCTCTACGGTCTGAAGCACTTCCTTCACCGAAAAGCCTTGCCCGGTTCCCACATTGAATCGGCGCGAGGGACCACCGGCAAACAGCGATTCCACCGCGGCAATATGGGCCTGCGCCAGATCCGTCACGTGAATGTAGTCGCGAATGCAGGTGCCGTCCGGCGTGTCGTAATCGTCGCCGAAGATCGTCATCGGTTTCCCCGTTTGAATAGCCCGAAAGAGCAGCGGGATGAGATGCGTTTCGGGATCGTGGTCTTCCCCGGTGCGCCCTTGCGGGTCGGCGCCGCAGGCGTTGAAGTAACGCAGGCAGATGCTGCGCATGCCGTGGATCTGGTCGAACCAGTCGAGCAGTTTCTCCACCATGACCTTCGATTCGCCGTAAACGCTGAGGGGCGCGTAGGGCTCCGTCTCGACTATGGGAACGCACGCGGGCATGCCGTAAACCGCGGCGGTGGACGAGAAAACGATGTTGCGGATACCGGTCTCGAGCATCGCCGCCAACAGCGAAAGCGAACCTGCCAGATTATTGCGGAAATAGACTTCGGGAATCTTCATCGATTCGCCCACCGCGATGTAGGCGCCGAAATGAATGACGGCATCGCAGGGCTTTTCCTTCATCACGCAGGCGAGCTGTTCGGTGTCGAGCATGTCCACTACACGCAGGCGCGCCGGATCGACGTTTTCGCGGCGCCCGCGGGAGAGATTGTCGACCACCACCACGTCGTAACCGGAATCGAGGAGCAGCAGGGAGGTCGTCGACCCGATGTAACCGGCGCCGCCGGTGACCAGGATGCGCCGCTGTGGAGAAGTGCCGCGCCGCTGAGGAGAAGTCATCGTCCGATTGTAGTCGGGCGCGGGACGTAAATGATCGAGCCCTTGGTGCGCGCGGCTTCGCGGTAGCCTGCGAGCCAGGGGCGCAGCTCGGGATAGCAATCCGGCGCGAGCGCGGGATTGTAGAGGCTGAGACTGTCGACGAACACGTCAGGCCGCGAATGGGCCAGCGCCTCGCGGGCTTCGTGAGTGCCGGTTGTCAGCACGACGGTCGATTGCGAGAGATGGCGGTCCGCGGGAACGCCAGTCATCGCCTGGCTTTCCAGATAGCGGGTCGCGGGACGCAGTTTGGTGTAGACGTAGATCTCGGGCCGATACCCCCAGACGAAGAGCGAACCGTGCGGGGGCGCGTTGGCGAGCGCGATAGTCGAGACAGCGCGACTATCCTGGTCGAGCGCGAGATCGTTCCAGTGCGCGAGCGAAATGTAGCGCGGCGCGAAACGCACCAATGGCACGGACAAGGCGGCGACCGCGACCACAACCGCGACGCGCCCCCGCATGACCACGAATCCGCGCGCCGCGGCGATTACCAGCGGAGGCAGAATGAGAAAGAAATATCGAGGGAAAAAGCGCCATCCGAGGACCACGCCGACATAACCGATCGCCGCCCATGCGAGAAATTTCCAATTCGCGCGGCGCCACCAAACGAGAAGCGCGGCGATCAGCAGAGCGGCGTGAAAACCAAGCCAGTTGAGCGTGCGCACGACGCCATTCCAGACAGGGTCCGAGACGACCGGGCTCGCCGCATAGCGCGCGGGCCAGCGCCAGACCTGGTCGATGTAAGCCGGGATGGCGCCATTGGCCGCAAGCCATCCGAGGGCAACCAGGTTCGGTGCTACGAAACCGGCCAGCAGCATGGGGATGCTCGGCCAGGCGAAGAGGGCGCACACGGCCAGCACCAGAACGGCCTTGGCGTTGAACAGGAATCCGATCCCCGCCGCAATGCCGCTCCAGAACGGCTGCCTTCGCCATGCCAGCCAAACCGCCGCGAGATGCGGAACCACGAGCAGCATATCGGCGGCGAGCGGCAGCACCGCCGAATGCGTGTCGAACGTCAGGAAAAAAGCCATCAGACCGGCGGCCCAATAGCCGTCCCGGCGCGTCCACATGCCGGCCGCGAAGGCGTAGGCGAGCAGGCAGGCGATCGAGGCGTAGATCGCGCCCGCGAGGCGCAGCACCGGGCCGATATGGACGCCCCACAGAAGATCGACCGCGGCCGTCAGCGGGGGTTTGTCGAACCAGATCTCCCGGTAAAGCATGGCGCCGTGGCGCAACTGCAGGGCGGCGGCGAGCGGGAGATCCTCCTCCGTCCATAAAACGCCCGAATGACGCAGGTGCGCGGCCAGTATCAGTCCGAAAAGCGCGAGGAAGAAGAGAGAACGACGCAGAATG
>JASHSD010000360.1 GCA_030036985.1 Bryobacteraceae bacterium | reverse complement strand
CAGTCCGGGGCTGCCGCCCCCTCCGTGTTGCGGAAAATCATCGAGGTGATGGAAGTGCGGACAGACACCGAATTCATGCGGAACTACTATCGCGAGGAGGCGTGGGCGCTGTTTCAGGAGCGTCATCCGGTATGGCCGTCGCAGGCCTGGAGCGATTTGTTCCGCGATATCGAGGCGTCGCTCGGCGCTGACCCTTCGAGCGGCAAAGCGCAGGAACTGGCCAGCCGCTGGCGGAAACTGCGCGTGAGCGACGCCGGCGGTGATCCGCGTATCCATGCGGGTCTGATCAAGGCTTGGCGGGACCGCAAGTACTGGCCCGAAGCCGCCCAGCAGCATTTGTCGCAATTCCCTCTCGACAGGATTTCGACATTCATCGCCCAGGCTTTCCGGGCAGGCAGAATTCGGAAATACGGAGAGATTCCGCCCGCGCGGCAACTGGAGCGATTCACTCTGGAAGAGCGGGAACACCTTGCGCTCGCCAGCGTGGGCCTCTATTTCGATCTGGCGGAATCGCTTGAGTTGGACCCGCGCTGCGAAAGAGCCCAAGCGCTGGCGGCTCACTGGATGGAATTGATGGAGAGCGGGACCGGCTCCGTCGCGGGAAGCCACGAAGATTACGAGAAACTGATTGACTGGATGCGGAACTGGCCGGAGGATTTCCAGAGCGAGGTGGCGGCTCTTGATATGGAAAGAATCGGAGAGTTTGTTCTAAAGGCCCTGCGGGTTGCTCAGCCCAATGCCACGTAGTTTTCCGGCCTTATTGGTGGGGCCGGCGCTTCGGCGCTGCAGCCGCCCTTCCGGGCGGCCTGGGGTCACGCAACATTCGGGTCAGATAGCGGCGTCGATCGGTCTCCGGCCGGGCAGAAGCCCAGCCGCAGGCCCGAAGGCCTGGCCCCACAAATAATAACGTGGCGTTAGGTTCCGCAAACCGACTGAAGGTCGGCTGAGGAGCCTGTGGCGCGTGACCGTCTAAAACATGGTGGGATTAGGCCCGCCGATCGACTAAAATTCGAATAAGTTGCCGGAAACCCAACATTCCGTTTGCGCGCTCGATTGTCCCGATGCCTGTTCGCTTCTGATCGACATCGATGAGAACGGTCACGGCTCCAGACTCCGCGGCAATCCCGCGCATCCGGTGACGCGCGGATTCCTCTGCGGCAAAGTCGCCCGCTATCTTGAACGCGAGTACTCGTCCGCGCGCCTGCTGCATCCGCTGCGACGCACCGGCGCCAAAGGCGAAGGCCGATTCAGTCCGATCTCCTGGGACGAAGCCCTGGACGAAATCGCCGATCGGCTCGCGGCTGCCGCGCGCGAATGGAGCCCGGAATCGATTCTGCCCTACAGCTACGCCGGCACCATGGGTCTGCTGAACGGCTCCGGCATGGACCGCCGTTTCTTCCATCGGCTCGGGGCTTCGCGTCTCGACCGAACCATCTGCTCCGCCGCCGGAGTCGCGGGTCTGCACGACGCCCTCGGCGTCCGCTATGGAACCGAACCCGAACAGTTCCGCCACGCGAAGCTGATCCTTGCCTGGGGCGCGAATATTCTCGGCACGAACGTTCATCTCTGGCCCTTCATCGTAGAGGCCCGGCGCAATGGCGCGAAGTTTTACACGATTGATCCGCACCGCAATCGCACGGGCAAGCTCTCCGATCGCCACTACGCCATTCGCCCCGGCACGGATGCCGCGCTCGCGCTGGCCATGATGCACGTGATCCTGGCCCAGGGTCTCGAAGACCGCGATTACCTCGAACGGCACACCGTCGGCCTGGAACAACTGCGCGAGCGCGTCCGCGCATGGACGCCCCAACGCGCCGCGGAACTCACCGGAATACCCGCCGAAGACATTGTCGATCTGGCGCGCGAGTACGCAACCACGCGCCCGGTTGCGATCCGTCTCAATTACGGCGTGCAGCGTTCCGAACGCGGCACCATGGCCGTGCGCACAGTGGCTCTGCTTCCCGCGCTGGTCGGGGCATGGAAGGCTATCGGGGGCGGTCTGCAGCTCTCGACGTCCTCCGCGTTTCAGCTCAATCGCGCGGCGCTCGAACGGCCCGATCTTCAGTTCGCGTCGCCGCTGAAACGCGAAACCCGCATTCTCAACATGGCCGAACTGGGCCGCATACTTACTGCAGTTGACGATCCGCCGGTGAAGGCGATGGTTGTCTACAACTCGAACCCGGCGGCCATTGCGCCCGATCAGCATGCCGTGCGCGCGGGCCTGCGCCGTCCCGACCTCTTCACCGTGGTGCTGGAGCAGTTCCGGACCGATACGGCCGATTTCGCCGACATCGTCCTGCCGGTCACAACATTTCTGGAGCACACCGATCTCTACACCGCGTACGGCCATTACCATCTGCAGTTGGCGCGAGCCGCTTTGCACGCACCCGGCGAGACGCGGCCGAACGTGCGGATCTTCCGCGATCTCGCGGCGCGCATGGGCTTCGACGATCCGTGTTTCCGCGATTCGGACGACGATATGATCCGCGCGTTGCTCGATTCGAAACACCCGTTCGTGGAAGGCATTACTCTGGAGCG
>JASHSD010000359.1 GCA_030036985.1 Bryobacteraceae bacterium | reverse complement strand
AGTGTGGCGTCCTGCTCCGTCCGATATCCAAGCTGCACTGTCGCGAAATGTTGGGCGACCGATCGAAGTCCGTTCTTGACGTAGTCGCGATCCAGCCTGAACTCCTCGCCCTTGGTGTCCAGACCTCTGAGCGCGACGTGAATGTGGGGATGCTCGGTGTTGAAGTGCGTCACGGCTACCCATTCAAGCGCCGTGCCCAGGTCGGTTGCCATGCGGCCCATGATGTCTCGTGTGAGCCGCTGCAGATCGACACGGTCGCCGAACTCGGGAGAGATGATGAGCTTCCAGAGCCGGGGATCGCCTCGCTCCTGCCATTCCCGAAGCTTTGCCGCGATATCGGCTCCTGTGTTCTCGGCGCAGAAGCCCGTTTTGTCCGGCTGGAGGGACGCGCTCTCCCTCGTGATGTACCGGCCGTGCGCGCGCCAATGCCCGGTGACTCGATTCTTTGCATAGGTCACCCGGACCGAGCAGTGCTGAAGGTACGCCGAGCTCGGCCTCGCTGCCTGCTGACGCCGGCCAGCCCGCGAACTCCGGGCGTATTTCATGATTGCCCGGAAGGCCGCGCACGTGTCCCAGGACGAGCGCCTCGCTCTCGGGATTGGCGGTTTCCGTGGCCGAAGTCGAAACTTCGGATTGTCGTCTTCACTCTTCCTGGGCACGATCCACCAGTTCTGAGAGCGCCGCCTGCGCGTCGCCGACCATATTCGCTCCAACACTCTTGAGAAAACGGGTGTAGCGAAGTTTGCCCCGCGCCACTGCGGCTCTCCTCGTGTCTTCGTCGGTATCGGGCAGCGAACTGAGAATCACCTTGGCAAGGGCATCCACATAGGCGAACAGTGCCTGCTGTCCGTTACTGACGCGCCGAATCTGCTTCGAGTACTTTTCCAGAGACGCGCTGATGCGCTTTTCGGATTCATCGAGTGTTGCGTCGGCGCCGCGCAATTCTTTTTCGACGGCCGCCCGCATGAACGCGCTCGGGCTGGCGAAGTCGCGGGCCTTCGCCGCCTGCACGACGGCCTTATAAGTGACTTCGCTCAGCCGCATTCCGCGCATTTTGGTGGTGTTTTTCTTCATCGAGGGGCGCCTCTCCTGGCGCTAAACATATGCTAAACGCGTCCCTCGATTTGCGCAACACCATAAGTCACTGAAGACACGGCGCGGACGGAGGAAAAACAACCCAACTGCTAAACAACCCTTTATGTTCCTTTTCGGGTGTTTTTTGCCTCTTTGTGGGCTGGAAAAGCGCCGTTTCCGCCGTTGAAATTTACCTCCACGGGAGAACAACGGGGACTCTCGGGGACCATCGGGGTCTTTTCAGGATGTTCGAGGTCAAAACCGCCTCGCCGCAGGGAACTCCGAGGACCATCGGGGACTTTCGGGGATCTTCAGGGATTTTCGAGTCCGTTGTCCAAAAAACCGGTTCTGAGCCGTTATATGTATGGGGACCGATAAAC
This sequence comes from Bryobacteraceae bacterium, assembly GCA_030036985.1. Classification (GTDB taxonomy): domain Bacteria; phylum Acidobacteriota; class Terriglobia; order Bryobacterales; family Bryobacteraceae; genus BOG-234. Next base: position 3,339 of record JASHSD010000359.1, on the reverse strand, counting down.
GCCCGCTGTCCGAACTCGAAGCGCTCGCCCGTGAAAGGCCCACGCGACTGATGGCGCAACTTCGCCGTGTGTGGCCGCAGGTGCAGGCAGCGTTGGATGCCGGGCACACGCTTCGGCTGATCCATCAGCGGCTCAACCTGGCTGGCGTTCCGATCAGTTACAAGCGCCTCAGCACATACCGCGGCCTCATTGAGCGGGAAAAAAGGGGGCGCGCCGGTTCCGCATCACCAAAGGCGCCGGAGCCCGGCAAACGGCTGGATACCGCGACCTCGCAGCCCTTCGACCCTCTGGCCAACCTGCGCGCACACGAACAGCGGAAACCGGAATGGCAGTATCCAACCGGGCCTCCCGATGAAAGCAAGATTTTTTGACGAACAGGAATCAATTCAGCCATGGAGAATTCAACGATGAATGACGAACTTCCGATCACGCCGGCCGCGCCGGCGGTTCACCTTTCCCTGCAGGGGAAGGGAGGCGTGGGCAAAAGCCTGATTGCGAGTTTCCTCGCGCAGTTTTACAAAGCCCGCGACGTTCGTGCGACCTGCATCGATACGGACCCGGTGAACCAAACGTTCTCGCAATATGCCGCGCTGAGCGCTCAACATCTCCAGCTCATGGACGGCAACCAGATCGACCGGCGCCGCTTCGACTTCCTCATCGAAAGCATCCTCAGCGGCGAAGAATCGTTCATCGTCGATAACGGCGCATCCACATTCGTGCCGCTTTGGCATTACATGGTCGAAAACAGGGTGCCCTCGGTGTTGCGTGAATCGAATCGCAGACTGGTGATCCACACCGTCGTCACCGGCGGACAAGCACTGGCCGACACGGTGACGGGCTTCAAATCGCTGGCCGAAAGCTGCGAATCCCGAAGCATTGTGGTGTGGGTCAACGAGTATTTCGGACCCGTCGAGCATGACGGAAAGAAATTCAGCCAGATGAGCGCGTTCCTGGAACACGAGGACAAGGTGGCGGGGACTGTTGTCATTCGGCGCCGCAGTCCCGACACTTTCGGGCGCGATCTGGAGGAGATGATCGCCCGAAAGCTGACGTTTGGCGAAATCGCGTTCGCCACCGGTTTCACGCTGATGAGCAAGCAGCGGCTGCGCATGATTCAGCGGGATCTGTTTGCGCAACTGGACGGTCTGAAACTTCTTCCGCCGAAGGACGCCGATGGCGACTGATATCCAAACGGTGATCGGGGAGATCGCGGCGCGGAACCATCTCCTGATCGAGCACGACGACCCGATATTCGCGGTCAGCACGATGCATCGGTTGATGCTGGAAGAATCGATCGAGGGCATGATCGCCCGCGTTGGGGTTGCAATCGCGGCGTTCGAGAAGTCGGCGCGCGCGGTGGACGCTCATTCGGGCAAGCTGCTGGCGCAGGCGGTCCAAACTTCGGCTTCCGCGTGGAAAGAGGAAATCGCACGTGACATGAACCTCGCCAACGCCCGATGCTGTGAGCTGATGGAGAAAATCCATGTGGCGCACGGCAGATCGCAGATGCTATTCTGGCTCCCATTTGGAATCTTCGCGGGGCTGATTTTGTTTTCATGCGGTATATTATGTGGGCTGTACGTCCGATAGAGTAAATGGGTAGGCGTTTCCGATGACTCGTTTCATGTTTCTGTTCGCGTGGTTCCGGGGTCCAAGGGTTTTTTCCCGTTTCGCGCTCTTCTATGTGTTGGGGATGTTGTTTCTGTTCTATTGTTTGATCGGCGGGTGGCCGCATGTTCCGGCGTCGCCGGCGCATGCTGTGAAAAGGCCGTATCCCGCGATGTCGAAGCCAAATCCGATTCCCGCGAATACCGCCGACGTGTTGCGGAAGCGGATGTATAGCGGCCCTCGGATGTCGAATTAACGTCCGCGGCTTTGAGATTGCTTTAGGGCCAGCGCCTTCCGAATCGTGCGCTCGACGTAATCTTCCTGCCGGCGTTCGTTCCCTTTGTGCGACAGGTCGCGGCTCCGAATGGCCGCGCCCACCTCTTCTTCGCTGACCCCGCGAGAGAGCGCGTACAGAGCGTATGCGAGATCGACGCGGGTTCCATCGCCGCCGTACGTCGGATTCTGCCGGAACGACTCGATGGATTTGTCGGCTCCACGGTTAACGGGTAGGCGGGCGTGGGCGGAGTCGCGCCGCCTCCTGGCGTCCTGCTCCCGCTCGCATTGCTCCCGAACAGTTGCGACGAACTTCCCGGCCTCGCGGTAAACGACCCCTGTCGACTCGACCAAGCGCACAAACGGAAACAGACCGTTTGGCTGGCGGTGCTTCTCCTTCTGGTTGGTGAAACCGGCGAGCCGCCCGAAATGGCGCCAGTCCGCCGCTTTGGTGTCGCCTTCGAAGCGGGTCGCCAGCGCGCGGGCGACCGCCGAACCCACATCCTTGGTCAGGCGTTCGCCGTGGTTGAGCCAGGCTTGGAAGTTCTGGGGAGACGTTTCGACGATGGCGGCGGGATCGAACCCCTCGGCTTTCATCCGTTCGATGGCGGACCTCGAGAGGTCGTCCACCAGGCTCAGGTGGTGTTCACCCTGCGGCCGGATATAGATGTTCCGACCCCGCAGATTTTCCAACCGTAGCCACGCAATCGACCGCAGCAAGGTTTCCGCGTCCCAAGCTCGCGGGAGCATCGCGGCGTCGTGATCGCCCGACTCGCTTGACATTCTGAACAGGCCGACCTCGAAAACGTCGGATTTCATGGCGTGAATCTGTTTCCTGACAAACTCGCTCGTTTGCACCGCCGTGCTGGCCCCTACAGATAACGGCCCAGCGGCGGATTTCTGGACAGAATATTTGGCGGGAACCACTTCGGGGCGCGAGTGGGGTATTCAGAAACGGGTGGAGGGATCGATTTTGGCCCACGGACGTCTTTTCAGCGCAGCCGCGCGAGTCTCCGACACCTTGGCTTTTCCGCTCACTTGACGGTTATCGCGCAACGGAATCTCGGAAGGTGTTTTGAGAAGGACCGAACCACTCGAAGAAAGGCCCGGCAATTTGCAGCGGGCATTCGAGATAGTCTGGCCGAAAGCTCTGCCCTTTTTCTGGAGTATGCGGCTGCCCAGAGAACATCCGACAACAGTAATACGAAAATAACTCAGAAACTGCTTGACAATGTTAAATCTCGAGAACAAGAATACCTTTGGTTACGGTATTTGTCTCGGGCCGCCGTGACCCAAAAGGAGCTTCTAAAATGCCACTTACGCCAGAAGAATCGAAGCTGACTCCAGAAGAACTCAAGAAAGACGTCCAAATGCGTCTCGCAGAGTCCGTTCTCAAACAAATCGAACCCAACCTTGAATTTCAGTGGGTAAAGAAGGGCCAAATGCAAAGCGCTGGCG
>JASHSD010000358.1 GCA_030036985.1 Bryobacteraceae bacterium | reverse complement strand
GTGGTCATATCGAAGTGCCAGAACTCGCAACGCTTGTTACCCAGAGTTCCGTTGGTGACGACGGTATAGGCGTCTTTTTTGTCGGGAGTGATCTGCAGACCGCTCATCGAGGGGGGTGAGGGTCCGATCGGCGTGAAGTCCATCTGGCGCGTTCCCAAGTCGAAATGGCCAATGCCGAAGACACGGTTGTGGACAACGGGATCGACGGCGTTGAACACCGAGATATGCTGGCCGGGCTCGCTGAGCGAATCGAGCCGCCCGCCGAATCCGACGTTCTCCAGGCCGGGAAGATCGGGCTTGGCCAGGTCGATGCGGTCGATGACTTTGAAATTCGACGTGTCGATGACGATTACTTTGTCGCGAAACTGATAGAGATACTTGCCGTCCTTGGATATCTCGAACCCGCCATTGCGTCCGCCGCCGGCGCCGCCTTCGTCCTCCTTCGGGATGTCATAAGTCTTGATAACCTTCTGCTGCTGCAGATCGATTACCGCGTACTTCGCCTTACCGATGTCGTAATGGTCGGCCAGCTTATCGATTTCGGTAATGGTCGTATAGAAGAGTTTGCCGGTCGGATCGGGAGTCCCGCCGTTGAAACGGAAGTGCTTCGTGGCCGTATTCAAAACGAAGTGATTGGTTACTTTACGCGTGGCCACGTCGATGACTTCAATACCGCTGTGATCGTTCGTCGTCGCGTAAATCGTCTTTTTATCCATCGACAACCGGATGCTTGTCGGAAGGCCCGTGGTGAGAGGGATACGCCCCACGATGGCGCCTTTCGCCTCGTCGAAGATCAGAAGCGAGCTGGGATAGGCTCCCATAAAAATGGTTTTAGCTGGCGCGGAGACGCAATAGGCCGCCGCGGCGATAAGGCAGACAAATCTCAGGGAAAAAGTCTTCATAGTCGGGAAGTCCTTCTTAACTTGAATTCGGAAAACCGTCTATGGGAACACCAGATCCAGATTGCGCCAGTCCTTCGTCGCGGCCGCGCACTTGTTGGCCCAGTCCGGATAGTTATTCAGGTGATCCGGAACCTGCGCAGGCCAGAAGCAGGTGACGTAGCAATCGTATATGTCGCGCTCGACGGGCTGGCAGAGTCCGGCCGTGCCGCCGGCGGAATCCACTTCCCATCCGGGCGAGAACGACAACGTGCAACCCATAGGCACATGCGGCCGCTGCTGTTGCTGCCGCTGCTGCAGCGCCACCACGTCCGCATCGCGGGATGAAACCATCTCATCGATGCGACGCGCTTTCTTGTTTACCGCACGAATATGCTTCATGAAAGAGCTTTCCTCTCGGCGAATTTTTCAAGGAACATTGGATTTTGCGCGCTTACCGCGCCGTAGATGCGGAGACAGGTATCGGTCCAGTCGCGAATCCAATCGCAGTAGTGCAGATTCGCATGACCCGTGTCTCCATAGCGGACAAATGCTTCGTGATGGCAGCCGCCGGCGCAAAGCGGGCGGGCCCAGCAGGTATGGCACTCGTATTTCGAATTAATGTGACCGCGCGTCAGGAAGTCGCTCTGCTTCTCCCTGTCGATCCCGGTCGAGATGTGGCCCATGGAGTGGGTGTCCGAATCCACGAAGCGATGGCAGGGGGCGAGATCGCCCGACGGCCCGACTCCTACAAGACCCAAACCGGCGCCGCAGGGATGCGATTTGTTGACGCCCTGGATCAGCTCGGAGATGGTGTCGCTGACGTTGGAAAAGCCGTGCATTTCGCCGCGCAGGGCGAACTCAAGCCACTCGTCGGCCAACGCATGAAACTGTTCGAGCACCCCGTCCATGCCCTTTTCGTTGATGGAATAAAGCCGGTCCGGGGAAGTTGTCACCGGCGCGAAGCCGATTTCATGAAAGCCCAGATCGTGCTTCAGGTGCTTGTAAATTCGTAGTACGTCGGTAACGCCGGAAGTGAGCGTTACCCGCGCCGTAATGGGCCGCGTGCGATGGTTCGCGATCAGCGCTCGGACGCGCGGTTCGATGATGTCGTAGCTGCCGCGTCCGTTGGCGAAGACGCGAAGCTTGTTCTGCAGATCCGGCGGACCGTCCATACTGACGGTCACGCCGATCCGGTTCTCGGATAGGAATTCGATAATCGCCGGAGTCAGCAACGTCGCGTTAGTGGTAAGGCTGAAGTCGATGGATCGGCCTTGCGCCGTCGCCTGCTCGGTAGCGTAGGCGACTACGCTCTTGAGCAGCGGGAAGTTCATCAGCGTTTCGCCGCCGAAGAAGGTGATGTGGACCGACTTGCGGCCGGCCGACTGCGAAAGCAGGAAATCCACCGAAGCGCGGGCCGTCTCCATGTCCATGAACTTCGGCTTGCCTTCGGGTGTCGCCACCTTGTCTTCGCCGAATTCATAGCAGTAAGTGCAGGAAAGGTTGCACTGATTGGTCAGGTTCATGACCAGCGACTGCAAAGGGAAATCCGCCGGAGGGTTCGCCAGTGTCTCCACCACCACGTCGCCGGTAACGATGACGTGCGAATGATACAACTCAGCAATTAACTCATCCGCGTCGTCGTAGGTGCAGCCGCTCGCCACTAGTTCCTGTATGAGTTCATCGTGCCCGGCTTCCCCCGACGAAAGCCGGTCGATGAGCTTCGCGGCCGCATCGTCCAGTTCGAAAACCGCCCCCGCCGGGACAAGATAGAGGAATCGGCGCCCGGCAGCCTCGAAGGAATGAAACTCCCCGAGTCTGTAGACGCGTGTTGCGACGGCCGTCACTTGGTCACCTCAGGTTGATCCCACTTGATGTAAGTAGGAACGGTAACTACCAGGTAAGCCTTGTCGGTGAGCGGCTTGCCCTCTTTGTCTTTCAGTTCCTTCGACTGCGCCACAACCCAGACATCGCCGTAGTTGTTGCGGCTGAACTTACGTTCAGGGTTGGGACCGTCGGACGCGGGAGTAAAGAACGCCGTTTCGCTCAATTGGCCCACGAAGTTCTTATCGTCGTCGCCGTAGACGGCCATGAACTCTTCGACCGACCAATTGGCGTCGACCGGACCGAGATTCACATCGTCGGCCGTGTGCGGCTTGCCGTCGGCGCCGTCCTCAAAAGCGACGGCCTCGAATTGCTGATAGCCCTTGGGATGAACGTCGCTGCCCAAATGCGCCAGCGCGGTATCGGGCATTACCTTGATGTAATCCACCCGGTGGTAGACGGCAAAAGCATTCTGCAGAACGGAGCGGCCAAACTCCGCGTCGCGGTTTCCCGATACCGCGTCGGCAGCCACATCGACATCGGCGATCAACTCCGTTTTCGTGTGCGAGACGATCTTATTAACCTTCACGCCCGCTCCCAGATCCAAATCAGCCGCCGCCGGGTTGGACGGAAAATTGTCGCCGATGATGCGCAACTGCGCGTCTTTCGATCCCGCTTTCAGCGCATATTGCGCGACGCTGATCAGCGTGGGTTCGAGCGAAGACCGCACAAGCTTCACATCGAAGCCGAACTCCTGATATTCGCCCCAGAACCAG
>JASHSD010000357.1 GCA_030036985.1 Bryobacteraceae bacterium | reverse complement strand
TGGTTCTCTTCACTTATTTGCACCTCGCGCCGCTGCCCGATCTCACCGACCGGCTGCTCGAATCCCGCGTGAGCGGGATCGCGTACGAAACCATCGTCGAACCCGACGGATCGCTGCCGCTGCTGACGCCCATGAGCGAAGTCGCCGGACGGCTCGCCGTGCAGGTGGGCGCGCAATATCTGGAGCGGCCCAACGGCGGCCGGGGGATTCTGCTCGGCGGAGTGCCGGGCGTTGCGCCGGCGAATGTGGCTATCATCGGCGGAGGCGTGGTGGGCATGAACTCCGCCAAAGTGGCCGTCGGCATGGGCGCGCACGTGACCATCATCGACCGCAATCTCGATCGTCTGCGCGCGCTCGACGATATCTTCAACAGCGCGGTTGTCACGCTCGCGTCGAATGCCTGGACGATTTCGGAAACGCTCAAACTCTCCGATCTCGTCATCGGCGGCGTGCTGATTCCAGGCGCGTCGGCCCCCAAACTGGTGCGGCGCGAAATGATCGCGCGCATGCGGCGAGGCTCGGTGGCGGTGGATGTCGCCATCGATCAGGGCGGCTGTTTCGAAACCGCGCACGCCACCACGCACAGCGATCCGGTGTACACCGTCGATAACGTTATCCACTACTGCGTCTCGAACATGCCGGCATCGGTGCCGCACACCTCGACGTTCGCGCTGACGAACGCCACGTTCCCTTATCTGCTGCAGCTCGCGAATCAAGGACTGCTGCGCGCGGCGCGAGAGAACAGCGGGCTTCGAGCAGGCGTGAACACGTTCAACGGAAACGTAACGCATCGAGGCGTGGCGGCGTCGCAGAACCGGCGCTTCACCGAGTTTCCCGAATGATCGGCGTTTCCGGAATGACCGGCGAAGAGGTTCTCTTCCGCGACACCGTCAGACGTTTCGCGCGCGAGCAGATCGCGCCCCTGGTGCGCGCCATGGACGATGCGGCGATCTTCGACAAGAACCTGCTGCGTCAGTTGTTCGAACTCGGTCTGATGGGAATCGAAGTTCCCGAACAGTACGGCGGACAGGGCGGAAGCTTCTTTCAGTGCATCCTGGCGATCGAAGAGATTTCGGCGGTCGATCCATCGGCGGGAGTGGTGGTCGACGTTCAGAACACCATCGTCAACAACGCCATTCTGCGCTGGGGCAATGAGACTCAAAAGTCGAAGTATCTGCCGCGGCTCGCCGCGAACACCGTGGGATCGTACGCGCTTTCCGAAGCCGGCTCGGGATCGGACGCCTTCGCTCTCGCCACCACAGCCGCGCTCGATGGCGACCGTTATGTGCTGAACGGGCGTAAGCTCTGGATCAGCAATGCGGCCGAAGCGGGACTGTTCGTACTCTTCGCCAATGCCGACCCCGCGGCGGGATATCGCGGCATCACGGCGTTCCTGATCGATCGCGATTTCCCCGGTTTTCAGGTCGGCCGCAAGGAAGAAAAGCTCGGCATTCGCGCGTCGTCAACGTGTGAGCTGATTCTCGACAACTGCCGCGTGCCCGCGGAGAACGTGCTGGGCGAACGCGGCAAAGGATACAAAGTCGCAATCGAAACGCTGAACGAAGGCCGCATCGGCATCGGCGCGCAGATGACCGGACTGGCCCAGGGCGCGCTCGGCCACGCGATGAAGTATGCGAAGGAACGCCGGCAGTTCGGCAAACTGATCGGCGAGTTTCAGGCCGTACGGTTCGATCTGGCGCGCATGGCTACGGAGATCGAAGCCGCGCGGCTGCTGGTTTACAACGCCGCGCGGCTGCGCGATGCGGGCCAGGCGTTCGTGAAGGAAGCGGCGATGGCGAAGTATTACGCGGCGGAGGTGGCTGAGAGGACCGCGTCGATGGCGGTGGAGATCCACGGCGGCGTCGGCATCACGAAGGAATATCCGGTCGAGAAGCTTTATCGGGACGCCAAGATCGGCCGGATTTACGAGGGCACCAGCAACATGCAGCTGCTCACCATTGCGAAGAACCTGTTGGGTTGAGATCGGCGATAATCGGGGTATGCGCTATCTGATCTTCAGCTGCATTCTGTGTTCGGCGGCGGCATCCGCCATTGCGGCGGATCTGTCACCGGATGTGATCATCCAGAAGTTTGCCGCCAAGGAAGCCGAGTTCCGCAAAGCGCGGGAAAACTATACGTACACGCAGTCGGTCAAAGTGGAAGAGCTCGATCCCAGCGGTCATATGGTCGAGGGTAAATGGGAGGAGACCGAGGACGTGATTTTCGGACCCAACAGGGAACGTGAGGAAAAAGTCACTTACGCGCCTCTGAACACGCTGCATTTCCTCGTGCTCACGCCGCAGGATATGCAGGATCTGCGCAGCGTCCAGCCTTTCGTTCTGACGACGGACGAACTGCCGAAGTATGACATCCAGTACATCGGGCGGGAGCAGGTGGACGAGATCGGCTGCTACAAGTTCACGGTCAAACCGAAGACCCTGGTCAAGGGCGAGCGCTATTTCGAAGGCGATATCTGGGTCGACGACCGCGATCTGCAGATCGTGAAAACGTATGGCAAGGGCGTCGGCTATCAGAAGAAAAGCGACGACAACCAGTTCCCGAGATTCGAGACGTATCGCCAACAGATCGACGGCAAATACTGGTTTCCGACGTACACCCACGCCAACGATACGCTGCACTTCAGGAACTCCGATCAGCGCGTGCGCATGACGGTGCGATATGAAAATTACAAGCGGTTCGGATCGGATTCGAGCGTTACTTTCGGCGACGAAGTCAAGGACGACAAGAAACAGTAGCTCGTGTTAGCATCGGCTTTCATGCCGACTACGAAAATCACAGTGAAGAACGACGGATTCATCCGGGTCGAGGGTGAGTTCGAGATTGTGGATGCCGAAGGAAAGGCCTTCGGACTGGGTGGCCGAACGGTAATCAGTCTTTGCCGCTGCGGCCATTCGCAGAATAAACCGTTTTGCGACGGTTCGCACACGAAGACGGGCTTTCAGGACAAGGTCACCGCGCGGGATCTGCCTGCCCCCGCGCCGAAGGTGTAAAGAAATTCACTTCACAGGCTGTCCGGAAATCCACAGGTTGTGCCCGGTCCAGGCCAGGCGGATTGCCAATCCGCCGCAGGATACCATCCTGCCCTACACGGGAACACGGTTCCGATCCTGCTGAGGGGCCGCTCTGGCCCGGCGATGCTTCAGTCGGTGATCGTGATTGTGGGACCGGGGGCGTTGGCGGCTTCGCGCGCCTTCCCCACCACCAGTTCCGCGATCTCGAAATACGCCTTGGCGCGTTTGTCGTCGGGGCCGAACGTGGCGATGGGCTGGCCCGTGTCGCCGCCGATACGCACATGCGGATCGAGCGGCAGCGCGCCCAGGAAATTCACGCCCATGTCGTTCGCGGTGCGGCGTCCGCCGCCCGTGCTGAAGACATCGATGCGTTCCTCGCAGTGCGGGCAGGTGAGGAAACTCATGTTCTCCACGATGCCGAGGATCGGCACCTTCACCTGTTCGAACATGCGCACGGCCTTGCGCGCATCTTCGAGCGAGACGTCTGAAGGCGTGGTCACCACCACAGCGCCCGTCACCGGAGCGGACTGGATCAGCGACAACTGCACGTCGCCGGTGCCCGGGGGCAGATCGATCACCAGGTAATCCAGCTCGCCCCAATCGACCCCGCGGAGGAACTGCTGGATCACGCTGTGCAGCATGGGTCCGCGCCATACCAGCGGCTTGTCGCCGGGGCTGAGGAAGCCCATGGACATCAGCTTCACGCCGTAGTTCTTCAGCGGCTGGATGCGTTCGCCGATAGCTGCCGGCGTCTGATTGGTTCCCATCATCAGCGGCACGTTCGGACCATAGACGTCGGCATCGAGCAGGCCGGTTTTGTAACCGAGCTTTGCCAGCGCGATGGCGAGATTCACCGCAACCGTGGTTTTGCCGACGCCGCCTTTGCCGCTTCCGACAGCGACCAGATTCTGCACGCCCGCAATGGGCAGTTTGGGACTCATGTCAATTTCAATGTTAGGCCAGGTGGAGTGTCGGCACACGAAAACGCGACTGAAGTCGCGTGTCCATCAGATGGTCTTGGTCGACCCGCCGTCGAAATCCACCAGCGATCCCTGCATGTAGCGGCCATTCGGGCTCAGGATGAACGCGACCAGCGCCGCGATATCCTCCGGCTCGCCGATGCGTGCGATCCTCTCGTCGCGCAGGAACTCCCCTTCGGTGGTGGATTCGAGGCGCTTCGCGAGACGCGCCGTGCGCACAGGGCCGGGGTTGATCGCATTCACCTGCACGCCGTCCTGAATGCCTTTCTCGGACATGGCTTTGGTGAACGAGAGCACGGCCGCGTTCACCGACCCGCCGATGGCGAACAATGCACCGGGCGTGCGGCCGCCCGCGCCGACGATGTTCACAATAGACCCGCGCTGTTTCTTCAGATGCGGCCACGCGGCGCGCGTGAGACGCACGGCGGCGAAATATTTCAGCGCGAAGCCGTCGATGAAATCGTCGTCGGTGAGCGATTCGAAATCGCCGCGCTTGGTCGCGCCCGCGTTGTTGACGAGCACGTCAAGGGTTCCGAATTTCGCGACCGCGGCATCGACCACCTTAGCCGCGGAATCGGGCAGGCGCAGATCGACTGCAACGGCGAGCGACTCATCCGCGCCGATCTTGGCGACAGTTTCATTGAGCAAGTTCTCGTCGCGGGCGCAGAGCACCACTTTCATGCCTTCAGAGGCCAGACGCAATGCGATCGCATTGCCGATGCCCCGGCTGGCGCCGGACACTATGGCGATTTTCATTTGGCCGCGTCTTCTACTTTAACCGGAGTGCCTGAAATCAGCGAATCGGGGGGATTCAGAATCAGCTGTTCGTGCGGGCTGAGTCCCGAGAGGACCTCGAGCGTTTCGCCGAAATCGCGTCCGACTGTGATCGGAACCAGCATGGCTCTGTTGTTGCGCACGACCGCGGCGCGGAGGCCCTCGGAACGGAAAAGGATAGTCGTCACCGGAATCGTGAGGGCGTTGGCCGAAGCGCCCGTGTATTTCAGGTGCACCGAGACGTAGGCGCCGGGAAGCAGTTCGCCGGTGGGATTGTCCACGTCGACTTCGACCAGCAGCGTGCGCGAAGCCAGATCGATCGAGTTCGAATTGCGCACCACCACACCCGGGAAAGTGCGGCCGGGAAATTCGTTCAGCGTGAGAGTCGCGGGCGCGCCGTTCCTGGCGGCCTGCTCGTAATCTTCCGGGACGCTGATGTACACGCGCAGCTTGTTGGTGGCGGAGATATGGAAGAGCTCCTTGCCGGCTGAGGATCCGGAGCCGGCGTTGATGAGATCGCCGATATCGGTATTGCGCGCGGTGATGACGCCGTCGAAGGGCGCGTAGACTTTTTCATAGGACTGCAGATCTTCCAGACGCTTGACATTGGCCGCCGCAGAGGCGACGGCGGCCTTCTTGGCGTTCATATCGGCGACGACGTTATCCGTGTCCTGCCGCGCGACAGCGCCTTTCTTCTCCAGCACCACCATGCGATCGGCGGTGATTTGCGCCAGGTTGTAATTCGTCTGCGCGGTTTCGAGATCGGCCTTCGCCTGCTGCAGCTGATGATCCACTTCGGGCGTTTCGATCTCGGCGAGAAGTTCACCGGCTTTCACGTGCGTGCCGATGTCGCAGTACCATTTGCGCAGATAGCCGTTGGTGCGGGCGTATACGGGCGAATCGATCAGCGGCTGCGTATTGCCCGGGAGCACCAGTTCCTGCGTCGCTCCGGTGATTTTGGGATGAGTCACCGAAACGGTCAGGATGGCGGCGGCGTCCGTTTGCACCACCAGCGCCTTTTCCGCGGAGACCCGCGTGTTGATGCCCTTATAAACGAACCAGCCGATGGCGGCGAAGGCGACGAGCAGGGTCAGGACCAGCCCGACGCCCATGGCGCGCCGCGGCGAACGTTCCGGCGTTTCGGCCGCGGGCGGCGCAGGGTTCACAACGGCCTCGTTTTCGTTATTGGTGAGCTGGTTCATATTGATGAGCCGCCGGATTGCCGTGGGTCTTCTTCGAGAGATTGTGAATGAGAGCGAATACGCATGGAACAAAGAGCAGCGTGGCCACGGTCGCGCAAAGCAGACCGCCGACAACCGCGCGGCCGAGAGGCGCGTTCTGTTCGCCGCCCTCGCCCATACCGAGCGCCATGGGAACCATACCTATAATCATCGCAAGCGCGGTCATGATGACGGGGCGGAAGCGTGTGAAGCCGGCCTCGATGGCGGCCTGCAGCGCGTCGCCGTGGTGGGTCATGCGCTCCCGGGCGAACGAGACCACCAGAATGCTGTTGGCCGTCGCCACGCCCATGCACATGATCGAACCCATCAGCGCGGGCACGCTGAGATGCGTCTGCGTGAGGAAAAGAAACAACACGATGCCCGTGAGAGCCGCGGGCAACGCGCTGATGATGATGAAGGGGTCGAGCCAGGACTGGAAGTTGACCACGATCAGCAGGTAGACCAGGACGATCGATACCAGGAGGCCCGCCGCCAGTCCGAGGTACGAAGACTTCATCGTGAGCAACTGACCCTTGACGGTGACGTCCGATCCGCGCGGGAGCGTTTTTTCGGCGGCGTCCACGAGCCGCGTGATGTCGCTCCCGACAGCTCCGAGGTCCCGGCCCTCGACAGATCCATAGATATCGACCACGCGGTGAATGTTGTAGTGGTTGACCACGGCCATGCTGTTACTGCGCTCGATGGTGCTGACGTCGCCGAGAATCTCCTCGCCTTTGGCGTTGGGCCCGGTGATCGGCACGTTCTGCAGGTCCTGCAGCGAATCGATTCGGTACTGCGGGGTCTGCGTCACGACGTTATAGGTTACGCCGTTCTTCGGGTTGAGGAAGAAAGTCGGCGTGGTCTGGAAGCTGCCGCTGAGCGATACCAGCATGCCGGAGGCGATGTCGTTTTGGGTATATCCGCCCTGCTGCGCTTTCGTCCGGTCGACGTTGATGTCCAGCGTGGGCTGGTCGAACGGCTGCTGGATGCGCATGTCGACTATGCCGGGCACCTGGCGCAACTGGCTCAGCAGCCGATCGGCCCAGACCCGGTTGCCATCCGAGTTCGCGCCTTCCACCTGGACATCGATGGGCGCGGGCAGGCCGAAGTTGAGGATCTGCGTGATCATGTCGGCCGGCAGGAAGTAGAACATCGTGCCGGGGAATTCGGTAGTGAGCTTCGGGCGAAGCTCGTCCACCCATTCCTGGGTGCGGCGCCGATGGTTTTCCTTGAGGGAGACCAGGATATCGGAATCGGCCGAGCCGATGACGCCGCTGGTGTTGTATGTGGTGTTGATGCCGCTGTACGGCAGTCCCATGTTGTCGACGATATTGTCCAGCTCCGACGGCGGAATCGTGCGGCGGATGGACTGATCAACCAGATCGTTCAGCTTGGCGGTCTCTTCGATGCGGGTGCCGGTGCGGGCGCGCATATGCAGACGGAACTGGCCGTTATCGCTCGAGGGGAAGAAATCCTGCCCGAGCCAGGGGAACAACAGAAAGCCGCAGGCGCAGAGCGCGAGGAAGGCCGGCACGAAGATGAACCGGCGATAAACAAACGTGGTGAGAATGAGTTCGTATCCGAGCCGGAGGCGTTCGAAGCCACGTTCAAACAGGCGCTGGAGCAGAACGAAGGGATTGCGTGTGGGACGCAGCACGTGATCGTGCGGCTTCAGCAGATACATCGCGAGAGTAGGCACCAGAGTGCGCGAAAGAAGGTAGGACGCCAGCATCGCGAAGACAACGGCTTCGGCGAGAGGGACGAACAGATACTTCGCCACGCCGCTCAGGAAAAACATCGGGATGAAGACGATGCAGATGCAAAGTGTGGCCACGAAGGCGGGCACGGCGATCTGCTGCGCGCCATCGAGAATCGCCGTGCGCAGTTCTTTCCCCAGTTCGAGGTTGCGGTTAACGTTCTCGATTTCGACCGTGGCGTCATCGACGAGGATGCCGACCGCGAGCGCGAGTCCCCCCAGCGTCATGATGTTGATGGTCTGGCCGATCGCGCTGAGGCAGCAGATGGAGACCAGGATCGAAAGCGGAATGGAGACGGCGATAATGACCGTGCTGCGCCAGCTGCCGAGGAAGACCAGAATCATGATTCCGGTCAGGCAGGCGGCGATGACGGCCTCGCGGATCACGCCAGTGATGGCGGCGCGGACGAAGATCGATTGATCGTCGATCGGTTTGATGCTGATCGACGGCGGCAGCGTTTTGCGGATCTTCGGCAGCGCGGCGAGAACGTTTTTCACGATGTCCAGCGTAGAGGAGTCGCCGTGTTTCAGAATCGAAATCAGGATGCCGCGCTCGCCGTTGAGGCGCACGATGTTCGTCTGCGGGGCGAAGCCGTCCGAGACTGTGGCCACGTCGCGCACGTAGATGGGCGTGTTGTTGGCCGATAGTTTGATCGGCAGGTCGTTCAGCTCCTGGACGGTGAATGGACTGGAATTGAGGTCCACCTCATATTCAAACGGCCCGATCTTGGCGGTGCCGGCCGGCAGAATAATGTTCTGATTGCCGATGGCGGTGACCACGTCCGCGGGTGACAGGCCTTTCGACTGCAGCAGACCGGTGTTCAGGCTGACATTGACCTGGCGCTGCTTGCCGCCGTACGG
>JASHSD010000356.1 GCA_030036985.1 Bryobacteraceae bacterium | reverse complement strand
ATTCACTGGGATGAAAGTACTCCTCAACGTCGATGCTGAGCGCATTGATCACCGTCTCTACCTCGGGGTCAGCCGGGATCGGACTCGCAGAAGAATCACGGCACTTTCATACGCCACGGAGAAGAACGCCAAAACGAGGCTGTCCTGGATACTCAGGACAATTCCCTTATCGCTGTCGGCGCGAACCACCTTTTCTGAGTTTCCTGCTTCTGCGCTTACAGCCATGCCATTCATGCTGCCAGCCTTATGCAACTCTGCGGCCAATTCATCTGCGCCGATTTGTTGGCGCAAGCACTGCGAAAACACTTCGGGTGCGCGGCCGGATCTCCAAAAATTTCTCCTTAATGCCCAGAACTTCAGATCCAACGCCAATGAGGCGTAGCGGGCTTGTCGTAATTGGTTAGCGGGTTGTGACGCCAAAAGCGACCCGCATCCCACCACGATCAGCACTGCTCCGCTATAGGAACATCCATCGCTTTCCACCCTGCGTTCGGCTCCGGCATGTGGCGGACACTGGCTGGCTTTCTCCCTCGGCGGTTTCGGGTCTGGTTTGCGCGTGCCTTTGGAGCTTGCGGGGGCGCCGCCTGCGCGCTCGAACTGCTCGATTCCGCTCGCGGAAGCTCGATCATTCAGTATCGGTCAGGAATGATCTGAATCAGCTCTTCGCGGCCCAGGATGCACTATTGCATCGCTAATATCCGGAATTTTTAGATCAAGTGATAATCTTTGGACCTGTCCCCTGAATTGAGCCAAATGCTAATGAGATCGGCGGCCGGGCGGGAGTCCCGAAAGGGCGATGTCGACGTCCCAATCGGTCTCAACTCGCGTTGAACGCGGAGCCGAATACGAACATGTGGTCTTCCCCAACAACGTCCCGCTGATCCGATCACACTTGACGTCCGCTCCTGCGAGGACTTTGACATGAGCGGCGCGCCGCCGACCCCGGTTCCGACGGGAACTGTAAGCTTCTGTAATGCGCTCGATTCAGCGCGGTCCCGGTCCGTGAGAGGCGGTGATTTCGTGATAAAACAGGATAGCCTCCATGGACGAAAATCCCAAGCCGCAGATCGTCGATCCGACGACAGGTCGCGAGTTATGAAGCGCTTTATCCCCCTGAGCGCTTTTCTGGTGCTGGCCGCCGCTCCGGTGTTTTGCCAGGCTCCTGCCGCGGGCGCAACGGATCCGTATCGCGCGATGCTGAACACCTACTGCGTCACCTGCCACAATGCGCGGCTGAAGACCGGCGGCGTCATGTTCGACCGCATGGATCTTCAATCGGCGCCGGCTGACGCGGAGGTCTGGGAGAAGGCGCTGCGCAAGCTCCGCGGCCACCTGATGCCGCCGCCTGGCCTGCCCCAACCTCCGAAGAAGGACGTCGATTCATTCGTGTCCTGGATGGAGCAGACTCTCGACGCCAGTACCAAGGGTCCCAAAGCCGGCTATGTTCCGATTGAGCGCCTGAACCGCACCGAATACGCCGCTTCGGTGAAAGCTCTGGTCGGCGTGGATGTGAACGAAAAGGACGTCCTGCCGCAGGACATCCAGATCGACGGCTTCGACAACATTGCGGCGGCTCTGAGCGTGTCCCCGTCGTTCCTCGATCAGTACATCACTGCGGCCCGGCACATTGCCAAACTTGCGGTGGGCGATCCCGACGCCCGCATTTCGAATGTGAAGTACGCCATTGCCGCCAATTCGAACCCCGACGATCCTCTGCCCATCGGCACACGCGGCGGCATCCGGTTCAAACATAATTTCCCGGCGGATGGCGAGTATCGCATCAATCTTCTCGATCTTTCCGTAGGCCTGTACACCAGCCAGATGGAAAACGAGAGCACGGTCGTGATCATGATCGACGGCAGGATCGTGTTCCGCAAGCCGATCGGCGGACCCAACGACTTGGCTATGGCGGAACGCAAGGGCGCCGACGGGCGCGCCGAGATCATGCAGCGCTTCACGAAGATTCCGGTGCAGGTGCAGGCCGGCGTGCGCGACGTGGTGGTGGCGTTTATCGACCGTTCACATGATGAGTCGGACGAGAACGTCGGCGGCGGCTCCGGCGCGACCGGCCCGGTTGGCCTGCGCCTGGCGCGTCTCGGCAATGGCGTTGAAATCCTCGGACCGTACAACCCCACGGGGATCTCGAAAACCCTCAGCCGCTCTCTGATCTATGTCTGCGATCCCAAAAAGATCGGCGAACCGGCGTGCGCGCGGCAGATTACGGAAACGCTCGCGCGGCGCGCGTTCCGGCGGCCGGTCAATGCGGACGATATCGATCACCTGATGCCCTTCTATCAGGCCGGGCGCGAAGGTGGCGGAAACTTCGATCACGGCATCGAGCAGGTGGTGGCGGCGGTGCTGGCCAGTCCCGAGTTCCTGTTTCGCGCGATTCCCGCGCCCAAGGGCACGCCTGCAAACACCGAGTTCGCTCTGAACGACATGGAACTGGCTTCGCGGCTTTCCTTCTTTCTTTGGAATACCGGGCCGGACGATGAGCTGCTGAAAGTTGCCTCGGCGGGCCGTTTGACCAAGCCAGGCGTGATGGAAGCGCAGGTGAAGCGCATGCTGGCGGATCCGAAGGCGTCGAGCCTGGTGACCAGCTTCGCCATGAAGTGGCTGAACATCGGGGATCTCGATGCGGTGAAGCCGGACCCGGTGTTGTTCCGGGAATTCAACGACCAGCTGCGGCACGATTTCTCGATTGAAGCGCAGGACTTTCTCAGCAGCATTCTGCTCGAAAACCGAAGCGTCATCGATCTCATGACCGCCAACTATACGTTCGTCAACGACCGCCTGGCGCGCCATTACGGCATTCCGGGAATCGTCGGCCCGCAATTCCGCAAGGTGACGCTGGCCGAGAAGGAACGCTGGGGGCTGCTGGGCAAAGGCGCGGTGCTGCTGCGGACTTCCTACGGCGACCGCACTTCTCCGGTGCTGCGCGGGGCGTGGGTGCTGGGCAAGATCGAGGGCACGCCGCCGACACCGCCGCCACCGAACGTCGCCAGCAACCTTTCGCAGACTCCGGGCGAGAAGCCCAAGACGGTTCGCGAACGGCTTGAGGAGCACCGAAACAAGGCGGCATGCAAACAGTGCCATGGCGTGATCGACCCGACCGGCCTGGCGCTGGAGAACTTCGACGCGATCGGGCGCTGGCGCACCATGGACAGCCAGGCGAAACTGCCGATCGACGCCGCGACGGTGCTGCCGAGTGGGGTGGCCATCAACGGCGTGGACGATCTCAGGACGCAACTGGTCGGTCGCCCCGATGTGTTTGCGCGGACCGTGACGGAAAAGCTGATGACCTACGCGCTCAACCGGCAGTTGGAGTACTTCGATATGCCTCAGGTGCGCGCGGTGGTTCGCTGGGCGGCAAAGGACGATTACAAGTTTTCATCGCTCGTTTTAGGAGTGGTGAATACGGAAGCGTTCCGCCGGCAGGGCCCGGCGCCCGCGCCGAAACAAAACGCGGTGATGGCCGCTGTAGCAAAGAAATAGTGGTCTCGAGGAGATAACAATGTTCAACACGAAGAAACATCTTTCGCGCAGAACGGTGCTGAAGGGGGCGGGAGTGAGCCTGGCGCTGCCACTTCTGGACGCCATGATTCCGGCCTCGACGGCGCTGGCGCAAACCGCCGCGATGCCGAAGATGCGGGCGGGCTTCTTCTACCTTCCCCACGGCGCGATCATGGGCAACACGTCGCACGGTCCGGCGATGGATCGCTGGACCCCGAGCGGTTCGGGCGCCGATTTCAAGCTCAGCCAGATCCTTTCGCCTCTGGAGCCGTACAAGAAGTACATTTCGTCGTTCGGCAATCTCGAAAACGCCGCCAGCGCGGGTTCGGTGCATACGCTGAATCCGGCGACGTGGCTGAGCGCGACGCGGCCGGATACGGGTGGTCCGCGCGCGCACATGGCCACCACGCTGGATCAGATCATCGCGAAGATGATCAGCCAGGACACGCCGCTACCGTCGCTCGAACTCGCCTCGGAAACCATCAATCAATCGGCGGCGGGCGGCGGCGGGAACTATACGACGCTGTCTTTCCGCGATGCGGAATCGCCTCTGCCGATGGAATACAATCCGCGCAAGGTTTTTCTGCAGTTGTTCGGTGAAGGCGACACGGCTGAGGAACGCACCTCGATCAGCCGCCAGACCGGCAGCATCCTCGACCTGATGCTGGATCGCACGAAGAAGCTCGAGGGCGAAGTGGGAAGCAACGATCGCGCGGCTCTCGACAGCTATCTCGAAAGCGTGCGCGAGATCGAACGGCGCACCCGGAAGGCTGCCGCGAAAAATCTTTCCGCGTTCAAGATCCCCGATGCTCCCGTCGGAGAACTGGAGGACTTCGCCGCGCAGGTGAAGCTGATGTTCGATCTGCTCGCGCTGGCCTATCAGGCCGACCTCACGCGCGTGGCGTCTTACATCATGGTTGCCGAGGGCACCAACCGGACCTACAACCACATCGGCGTTCCCGACGCGTTCCACCCCGTTTCGCACCATGCCAACGATCTGGAGAGAATCCAAAAGCTGGTCAAGATTCAGACGTGGCACGTGGAGAAGTTCTCGGAATTCGTCAAGACGATGGCGGAAACGCCGGATGGGGACGGATCGCTGCTCGATCACTCTATCTTCATGTACGGATCGAACATGAGCAACAGCGACCTGCACAACAACTATCCGGAGCCGAACATCGTGATCGGCGGCGGCAACGGCAGGATAAAGCTCGGGGGTCAGCATATCGTGCTGCCGGAGCGCACACCGATCGCGAATCTCCATCTGACGCTGCTGCAGAAGGTGGGGCTGGAGCGCGATAAGTTTGCCGACAGCACCGGCGTGATTGCGGGAGTTTAACCGCTCCCTCACGGTCGCGGCTCAGCATTGGTTTTACCGAGCCGCGACCGTGAGGGAGCGGGTTAGCAGTTTGGTCACGAGGAACAAGGTGGATAGAAGACAAGTTCTAAAAGGCGCGATGGCCGGCGCTATTGCGATGTGGGCGCCACGGTTCGCCAACGCGCAGCAGACCCGGGTGACGGACAAGCTGTCCGTGGTCGACGGCGGGGGCAGTAATGTAGTGGCTTTTGCTTCAAGCGACGGCCTTGTGCTGGTGGACAGCGGCGTTCCAAAATCCGGCGATAAGGTCATGGCCGCGCTGAAGAATGTGGCTCCGGGTGCCAGGGTGCGGACGCTCTTCAACACCCACTATCACCTCGATCAGACCGGCAACAACGAAATGTTCGCGGCCGCGGGAGCGAAGATCGTCGCGCACGACCGCACGCGGCAGTGGATGTCGAGTGACTATTGGGTCGAGGCCGAGGATCGTTACGAGAAGGCTCGTCCGAAGGCCGCGCGCCCCACTGAGACATTTCAGACCACAGGTTCCCTGAAAGCGGGCAGCGAACAGATCGATTACGGTTATCTGATTCTGGCCCACACCAGCGGCGATATCTACGTGTTCTTCAGGAATGCGAACGTTATCGCGGTGGGCGACGTGGCGTCGCCGCTGCGCGATCCGGCGCTCGATTATTACACTGGCGCATGGATCGGCGGGCGCGTGGACGCGATGGACACCGTCCTCAAACTCAGCAATGAACAGACACGCATTGTGCCTGCTTATGGTTCCGTCATGACTCGAGCCGAGTTCAAGGCCGAACGCGACATGATGGAAGAAGTCCGGGCGCGTCTCTTCAAAACGGTTCGGGACGGCGACGGTCCGAAGGACATGCTGGAAGAAGGCGTTCTCCGGGGCCTTCCGCGAACGTGGAAAGATCCTTATAAGTTCCTGTACGATGCATCGAAGGGGCTCTGGGCGCACCATGACAAGCTGGATCCCAATGTGGTTTAGCGAAACCGCTTGCTCACGCGCGCGGCTCGGAATGGATTGCGGCTCGGAATGACCAATTTACCGAGCCACGACCGCAAGGGGCGCTGTCCCGCGCCGCAATACAGCGGAGGAACTCGTATTCCTTCGGCGCGGACGCGGCCCGTTTTGCGCGTGTTCCTCAGAAGTGATCCTTGTTTGGAGAGACGAATGAGACGTTGCATCTTAGCCCTTTTTTGTGTGGTCGCTGCCGCCGCGCCGGTTCTGGCGCAGGCGCGGAAGGATTCTCTCGCCAACCTCATCGAAGCCGGGGACCGCAAGGCGGCGCTCGACAGAATTCGGGCGGGCGCGGATGTCAATGAGGCCCAGCCCGACGGCAGCCGTCCTGTCCATTGGGCGGTCTATCGGCTGGATCACGAGTTGCTCGCCGCGCTGATCGCGAAGAAGGCGAAAGTGGACGTCGCCAATGAGTTCGGCGCCACGCCGATCGCGGAAGCGGCGGAATTGGCGGACGCCACGATGGTGAAGATGCTGCTGGACGCCGGCGCCGGACCTGAGGGCGCCAATGCGGACGGCCAGACGGCGTTGATGCTGGCGATCAAGACGGGAGAGCTGCCCATCGTCGAAATGCTGGTAAAAGCCGGCGCCAACGTCAACACGGTTGAGAAGCTCGATAATCAGACGCCGTTGATGTGGGCCGCCGACGCGCCGAAAAACGCGGGCGAGATCGTCAAGCTGCTACTGGCCAAAGGCGCCAATGTGAATGCGCGGGCGCGGTACAGCGATTGGCCGAGCCAGATTACGTCCGAACCCCGTGCGCAGTATCGTCCGGTCGGCGGGTTGACCCCGTTGCTGTATGCGGCGCGCAGCGGCTGTTATCCCTGCGTCCAGGCGATCCTCGGAGCCGGCGCCGACGAGAATAAACCGACGCCTGAGGGCGTGACGCCGCTGATGATCGCGGTGGATAACGAGCACTACGACATCGCCAGGCTGATGCTGGATCGCGGCGCGAATCCGCGGATATGGGACTGGTGGGGACGCACGGCGCTTTACATCGCCATCGACAGAAGAGAAGCCGTTCGCGCGCCCACGCGAGGGATTGGCGGCGGCGCCGGCCGCGGCGGACGCGGCGGTGAGGGTCCGGTGGCGGTGCGCGAATCGGGTCCGCCGACCTCCGACATGGAGATTATCAAAGCGCTGCTGGCGGCGGATGTCGATCCCAATACGCAGCTGAACATGCATCGCCCGAGCCGCGGCGGCAACAGCGGACGCTTCGTGGAAAACCAGCTGAGCACCGGATGCACGCCTTTGTTTCGCGCGGTCCAGGGCGACGATATGGAAGTCATTCGCGCATTGTTGGACAAGGGCGCTTCGCCCAACATCAATACGATGGGTTTGACCTCGTTCCTGATTGCGGCGGGCGTGGGACCTGGCAGCCGCGGCGGCACGGGTCTCGCGGCTCAGGGAGCCGTGGGCGGGCCGTCGAATATCGCGTTGATGGACCTGCTGCTTCAGCATGGCGCGGACGTGAACGCTCAGGTCACCGGCACGAAGACCTATTCGATGCGCGTTTCCCGCGCGCCATCTTCGAATGAAGGCATGACAGCCCTTCATGTGGCCGCGCAGTCGGGCAAAGTGGATGAGGTGAAATTGCTGCTCGAGAAAGGGGCCAAACCCGATATCCTCGATGCCGACGGGCGCAAGCCGATCGATCTGCTGGCGAGCGCCGGCCGAGGCGGCCGCGCTCCTGCGGCTCCCGCGGCCACGGGTAACATCATCAATCCTGCCGCCGGCCGGGGTGGCCGTGGCGGCGGGGGGCCGGTTATCAGCGCGGAGAGCATCGCCGAGATTCGTATGCTGCTGGAGAACGCGGAAGCTAAGAAGTAAGGCGTCGGCACGAGTGCCGACGCTGCAGACACGAGTGTCTGCGCCACGCGCTAATGCGAGCTTCCGGCGCCGCCGAGGGAACGGAGCAGCGCGACCGTGCTGTCGTGCGGCACGGGCAGACCGAACTGGTCCTTGCCCATCGCGACGTCGAGCGGAGTAAATCCGCGCCCGGTCTTCGCATCCAGCTTCGCGCCGTGTTTCACGAGGTACTCGACGATGGTATCGGCTCCGCGGGACGCCGCGCCATGCAGCGCGGTCTCGCCTTTCGAATTGGGCTGGTTGATGTCCATGCCGCGATCGACGCATATCTTCAGCGCTTCGAGAGCGTCGCTCTCGGTTCCGCGCGTGTTCTTGTCCCGATAACCCACGCCGGCCGCGAATAGCAGGGCCGTGTTGCCTTCCTTGGTCGCAAGCTTCGGATCGGCGCCGGCGGCTAGCAGAAGGCGCATGGTGGCGGCATCGCCCGAGCGGGCCGCGCGCATGAATGGCGTCGTCCCTTCGTCGAGCGTGACGTCGCCGGAATCCATACCGCTTCGGCCGGGAAGATTCTTAGTGAGCTGCGCGTTCAACTTTGCTCCATGCGCGATGATTGCTTTAATCAGGTCTTCGCTCGGATAAGGATCGTCCAATTTGCGCGAGGGCAGAGCCGACCAGTCTTCGTTGCGCATGTCGACAGCGGCATACAAAGCGGCGCGGCCTTTGACGTCCGTCACATTCGGGTCCGCGCCGCGATCCAGCAGGAACTTCGCGAATGTATAGTGCTTGTTCATGATGGATACGACCAGACCGCTGGTTCCATCGATATCCGTTTGGTTGATATCCAAACCGGCATCGAGCATCACTTTGGCCGTTTCGATATCGCCCTCGCGCGCGGTGAACAGGAACGCGGTGAAACCGCCGCGCGCGAAAGGACTCACCGATGAAGCCGCGCTCAGTTTGGGCAGCTTTGTCTCACGATAGAACGAACGGACCTTCCAATCGGCGCCATGTTCCAGCAGCAGCTTCACCACATCGGTATGGCGTTCGGCCGCGGCCCACATGAGCGCCGTCTGGCCTTTGTAGGTCTCCTTCTCGTTCACGTCGGCGCCGTGATTCAACAACGCGCTTACGGCCGCGGCGCTGCCGGAGCGCGCGGTGGTCATGAGAACGGTTTCGCCATCTGAAGTTACGCGTGTGTTCGGATCGGCGCCCGCCTGCAGCAGGGCTTCAATGATAGGCGCGCTTCCCACCGCCGCAGCTTCCGAGATCGGCGTGTCGCCGTAACGATTGACCGCCTTCGCGTCCGCGCCGGCGTGGATCAGGAGGTTGACGGTATCGACGTCGTTCCAGTGTGCGGCCCAGTGCAGTGCCGTGGTTCCATCGGCCTGCGGCGCGTTGACCGCGGCGTGTTCTTTCA
>JASHSD010000355.1 GCA_030036985.1 Bryobacteraceae bacterium | reverse complement strand
GCTCCCTCGCGGTCGCGGCTCGGAACAGGTTTTGTCGGAACTGGTTTTGTCGGAACGGGTTTGGCACATCATGCCTTACTTGCGATAAACTCATCTCGCCATGAGATCGATTTTCGCTTTGCTTCCCCTTGCGGGACTTGCCTGCGCGCAAACCGCGCCGCAGGGCCCGCCGTTGGTCGGCTGCGGCGTGCACGGCGACGTCGAAATTCTCTGCGGGACGCATTCGCCCGAAGATCTCGAACAGACGCCGGACGGCAAATACCTGATCGTCAGCCAGTTCGTGAATGGCCGCGGTGGCACAGGCGCGGGCATGGCGCTGTTCGATCTTTCGAAGAAGACCTACGCGCCGCTCGCGATCAAAGACGATCTGCGGAAAGACTGGGGCGATCCGGCGTGTCCCGGTCCCGTGAACGATAAGCTGATCCCGCACGGCATCTCGCTGGCGAAGAACGTCAAAGGCGCGACGCGGCTCTATGTAGTCAATCACGGGGGGCGCCAGTCGATTGAAATGTACGAGCTGAAGAAAGCGGCGGGCGCATGGGAGCTTGCGTGGCACGGCTGCGTTGTGTCGGAGAAAGAGTTCAACGATCTCGCGGTGACCGCGGACGGCGGATTCATCGCCTCGCATCCTACCGCGCTGATGACCCCGGGGCGGGGAAATGTGCTGAGCGGCGAGCCGAGCGGCTATGTGGTTCGCTGGACGCCGGGTAAGGCCGAAGAGGAGCTGCCCGGCACGCGCCAGGGTTATCCCAACGGCGTGCTGGTAAGCCCCGATGGCCGCTACATGTACTTCAACGCGTGGACGGCGAAGCAGGTGCACAAGTACGATCTGAAGGCAGGCAAAGACGTCGCCGTGGCGTCTCTGAACTTCATGCCGGACAACCTGACATGGACTAGCAAGGGGCAGATTCTCGCGGCGGGCGTGAAAGGCGCGCGCGGCGATTGCCCCGCGGGCAGCGGCGCGCCGTGCATTCAGGGCTTTGGCATCGCGGAACTGAACCCGGCAGTGTGGCAGCCGAAGACCGTATTCGATTCGCAGGGGAAGGGGAACATTATTCCGGGCGTCTCGGTCGCGCTGCAGGCGGGCAATTCGATTTTCATTGGGGCGTTCCAGGGCGACCGCCTGGTTCGAATCGATCGAAAACAGTAGCTTCCTGAAATCCAGCGGCGAAGTCGAGCACGCACATCTCACCGTAGATTTTATGGTGTCCGCAGGCGATGCCCACGTAGCGCCATGCCGGGTTGAGCAGATTGAGGCGATGGCCGCGGTCTTTCACGCTATCGTCGACGATTTGCTGCACCAACATGGCGCGCGCGTTCCCCATGCCGTAGACGATGTTCTCCGCGATGGATCCCGACCACGTTCCGTAACGGTCGATTCGCTGATTAAACGCGCTGCCGTCCGCGCCTTTGTGTCCGAAAAGTCCGCGGCCGCCGGTGTCGCGAACGTGATCCGCCGCGGCGCGGGAAAGGCCCGGCGAGGGCGTGAGACGGCTCAACCCGCCGCGTTCGGATTCGAGCGCGGCGATGGCTTCGTTGAGCGCGCGCAGACCCTCCTGCGTCGCGATGGGCGTTCCACCGGGAATGTGTAGCAGGTTTCCCCTATACCAGGACCGTTCCCGCTTCAGGACGTCAGCCCACGCCGCCGGGTCGGCGCGAAACTGGTTGACGTTTTCCAGCATGCCGAGTTCGAGGGGCGAAGGCGTTTGGGCGGCGGCGATGCCCGCGAACAAGAGGGCGCAAATCAGTCCGGCGGGCAGGCTAATGGGCGGACGCATCACGATCCCGATCCCGATATCCGGCGGCGAAGTCGAGCACGCACATGGTCCGGTAAACCGCATGGGGTCCGCAGGCGATGCCGACGTAACGCCATGCGGGATTGAGCAGGGTCCATCGATGACCCCGGTTGGCCACGCCGAAATCCAGGAGCTGCTCGAAAACCAGCTGGCGCGGCGGAGACGTGCTGTAGACGATGTTTTCGGCGGCCAGGCCGGATAGAAGGCCGTAGCGTTCGATTCGCTGAAACAGGCCGCTGCCGTCGCTGCCCTGGTGGCCGAGCAATCCTCGGACGCCGGTGTCGCGCACATGATCCGCGGCGCTACGCGAAAGGCCGGGCGATAACTCGACAAGCGGCAGACTGCCGTGAATGGATCGAACGGCGGCGACGGCTTCGTCGAGGGTGCTGAGCGCTTCGATCGTTGCAGCCGCGGTCGGATCGTTCGGATTCAGCCGGACCCGGCGCAGGTCCGACGGGCGTTCCGCGTTCAGGATATCCGCCCATGCGGCCGGGTCGGCGCGCAGGAGGTTGACCTCGTCGAGCAGGTGGGTTTCGAGCGGCGAGAGATTTTGGGCCGCGACTGTCGGCGCCAATGCGGAAAGGGCGAAAATCAGGGCAGTGCGGCTCGCCGTCATGCAGCAGTACGCACTTCCACATTACATCGAAGCGCGCGCGGTCTTTGCTTCCTCGTCGGCGCCGGCTGTTTCCGCCGGCAGAATGTCTCTCAACTCATCCAGCAACGGTCCCAGGCCGAATTCGTATTCGCGCCATCGCCGCAGGGAGTCGCGGAACAAGGGCCGGCGGACCTGAACGGCGCTGGCGGTATGAATATAGCGGCTGGCTTCCTGGAAATTCAGGCAGCGATCGTCCCAGGAAAGTCCGCAGAAATCGATGAGTCGGCGGGCCTCGCCTTCGAAATCGTTCACTACGTCTTCGTAGACGACATCGAGAAAGGCGCCGGGCGGGAGAACGGATCGCCAGTGGTTCATCAGTTCGGTGTAGCGGCGATAGTATCGGCCGAGTTCGCCCAGGTTGTAGCTGAAGCGCTGGCCCGCGGTGAACAGCTTCGAATAGCACGACACGCAGGTATCGAGCGGATGACGCAGGGTGTGGACGATTTTCGCGTGGGGCAGGATCAGACGGATCAGGCCGATGTAGAGGAAGTTGTGCGGCAGTTTGTCGACGATTCGCAAATGGCTCGGGCCGAGCGCCGGCAGGCGGGAGATGTAGGATCGCCCGATTTCCCGCAACGCGCCGGCATCGAGCGAAGCGACAGATTCCGGGAACCCTCCCGGCCGGGCGGCGTTCAGGGCGTGTTCAAGATGCGGCAGTTCGCCCGCGGCGTGAATGCGAGGATGGCCCGCGAGAAGCTGCTCCACCAGCGTGCTCCCCGAACGCGGCATGCCGACGATAAAAACCGGAACCGTCGAAGGCTCGCCCTGTCCGGCGCGGCGCTCGAACAGGTTTTGGTCGAATACGGCGGCGATGCGTTTAAAGAAGCCCGCCATTACCGCTTCGTCGTAGACGATGTGCGCGCGCTTGAGGTCGTTGCCTCGGCGCAGATGATCGAAGGAGCCGGTAT
>JASHSD010000354.1 GCA_030036985.1 Bryobacteraceae bacterium | reverse complement strand
GAAGAAGATAAGTTTCCGACATCGGAATGGGAGGAAATTCTTCAATCCGAAGTGCTCGCATTGCCCGGTTGGGCGGGGCTGATGCGGAAACTCGAGGAGAGTCCCGGACTGGCTCCCCATGAATCGATCCCCTGCTCCCTGATGGATTTTCTGGCAGTGCGGTTGACGATGTCACGTGTGGCCTCCCGTATGGGCGCATCGGAAACGGTGGTCCGCGAAAATCCGCTTAAGACACAGGCAAAGTTGCGTCTGAGTCGGTCCGCGCGCATCTACGACGCAGCCCGCGTGGTTTCGTTTTCGGGCCGCTGAAGTCAACCTTCTGAGTGATTCGGATTGGGCATCGTTTGTAGATGAAGTCAAAGCGTGCAACGGACTCGAACGCCGGCGGATTCTGCACCTGGCCTACGAACGGTGGCATGAACGAAGCATTCTGCACGGACTGGCGAGTCACCGGAAATACCGCGGGATCGCGCCTTTGAAAGGCAGACCGCGCGCGCAGGTCTTCTTCTGCCTTGACGAGCGGGAGGAATCGACTCGCCGCGCGTTGGAGGAACTGGACCCGGAGGTCGAGACCTTCAGCGCTGCCGGGTACTTCGGCGTTGCGGTCGACTATCAGGGAATCGACGATCCCCAGGGCGCGGCATTCTGTCCGGTTGTTGTCAAGCCGCGACACGCGGTGCTGGAGCAGCCGAAAGCGGAAGACGCTGCGCTCCACGAGAGCCGCCGCTGGCGCAGACGTTTGCTGGGGATCCTGATGCGGAATTCGTTTACGTCCTCGCGGTCGTTAGTGCGCGGGTGGCTGTCGACGACCGTCCTGGGATTGCTCTCGGCGGTGCCACTGATAGGCCATCTGCTGGGGCCCCGTCGTTATGCCATCCTGCGCGACTGGCTGAACAAGGCCTTTCTTCCCCGAGCCGCGCACGGAGCTCCGGTTCATGCGCAACGCCACGGATCCACAGGACGCCGTCGAAGGCCTGCTGATGGGCTTTGAGCCCAGGGAAAAAGCGGAGAGCGTGGCCAGTGTTCTGGGTCCAGCAGGCTTGACCCAGGGATTCGCGCGCCTCGTGGCGATCCTTGGCCACGGTTCGACAAGCCTCAATAATCCTCATGAATCGGCCCACGATTGCGGGGCCTGCGGCGGACGCCGCGGTGGTCCCAACGCCCGGCTTTTTGCGGCCATGGCCAACCGCCCGGAAGTGCGCGTCCAGCTGCGTGAACGCGGCATCGATATTCCTGATGACACGTGGTTCATCGGCGGATACCACGATACGTGCACCGATGACATCGAACTGTTCGATCTTGACGTGCTCCCTGCGACGCATAGCATCGATCTCGATCGGATCCGGAAACACTCGACGAAGCGCGAGCGCGGGACGCTCATGAGCGCGCCCGCCGTTTTGAATCCTGTCCCTCCGACGCCAATCCGGCGGAAGCGCTCCGGCATGTCGAAGAACGCAGCGAGCATCTGGCGCAGCCGCGCCCCGAATATGGTCACTGCACCAACGCGGTCTGTATTGTCGGCCGGCGCAGCCTGACACGAGGACTGTTTCTCGACCGGCGGGCCTTCCTCGTTTCTTACGACGCCGATCAGGATTCCGATGATCGCAGCCTGGCTTCGCTGATGGCTGCCGTGATTCCGGTCTGCGCGGGTATCAGTCTCGAATACTATTTCTCGTTTGTCGATAATGACCGCTACGGCTGCGGCACGAAGCTGCCTCATAATGTGACCGGTCTGGTCGGCGTCATGGATGGCCATGCCAGCGACCTGCGCACCGGCCTGCCCTGGCAGATGGTCTCAATTCATGAGCCGGTTCGCATCCTTTTTGTAGTCGAGACGACTCCAGAGCGTCTGAACGGTGTGATCGAACGAAGCGCATCGCTGAGGCAGATGGTCACGAATCGCTGGATCCGGTTCGCAACGATCGACCCGGTCTCCGGCAGCGTGCACGTGAAGCGGGATTCCGGATTCGAAGCGTTTCAAGCGCCGCTGGAGCGTTTGCCCGTCGCCCTTTCTTCTGCCGAATGGTACACCGGCAAATCCGAGCATCTTCCGATGGCGTGGATTCCCATGACCCAGGGAGGACGCGCGGCGTGAGCATCTCGCAGGCGGCTCTGGTGTTTGCCGTCATGGCTCCCGGCGGTGTGTTCAGCCTGCTTGCCTTCCTATGGTTGCTGGGCTGGGTTCCTTCTGAGCGCATTCTGTCGCGTATCACCGCTCTGACGTTTGCTGCATGTGTCTTCGCCCTGGCTGTGCTGCTTTGGGCTCTGCCATCGACCGGGAACTCCACTATCGTTGTGATCTTCGGAAACTGGTTTGCGGTCCACGAATATCGCTTCCCACTCGTATTGATGGCTGACCGACTGTCGCTGCCATTCCTTGCGATGGCCGTCGTGCTGTCCGGGCTGATCGGGCAGTTTTCGGCGACGTATCTTCACCGCGAGAGTGGCTTTGGCCGATTTTTCCTGTTGCTGCATCTTTTTGCATTCGGGTTGCTGCTCGCGTTCGCGGCCGGTTCGTTCGACCTGCTCATCGGCGGATGGGAACTGGTTGGAATCACATCAGTGCTTTTGATTGCTTTTTTCGATCAGCGCCCGGCTCCGGTGGAGAACAGTCTGCGCGTATTCGGCGTGTATCGAGCCTGTGACATCGGCTTGCTGCTCGGGGTGTTCGCTCTGCACAACTGGGCCGGAAATGCTTCATTCGCGGACGGCATGCCGAGACTCGCGGGCGCGCAGGCTACCGTTGTTTGTCTCTTCCTTCTGCTTGGCACCGCCGGAAAGGCGGCCCAAGTTCCCTTCTCCGGGTGGCTTCCTCGCGCCATGGAGGGGCCGACGCCATCCAGCGCGATCTTTTACGGTGCGATTTCGATTCACGCGGGCGCCTACCTTCTGTTGCGCGCTCAGCCACTGCTTGCCAAAACCCCCGCAGCCTCGGTGTGCGTGATCGTCATCGGCATGTTGACGGCTATTTACGGCACCATGGCGGGCCGCGCCAGCGCGGACGCCAAGACATCGCTCGCGTTTGCGTCCCTGACGCAGGTCGGCGTCATTTTCGTCGAAATCGGATTCGGCTGGAACTCAATTGCCGTGGCGCACGTTCTGGGTCACGCTCTCGTAAGAACTCTTCAATTCCTGCGTGCGCCCTCGATGCTTCACGACTATCACCGCATGCACTCCGCCATTGGAGGAGAGATTTCCCACGAGCACACAGAAGACCTGCTGCCCGAACAGCTTCGGGTGTGGCTATATCGGTGGGCGCTCGACCGCGGGCACCTCGACACTGTGCTCGATCGCTGGTTCATCCATCCTCTTCTCGAGGTCTCGCGCCTGTTTGCGCGGCTGGATGGAATGGGAATGACTGTGCGGGTCAAACGGCTGAAAGACCCATCGATTTCGATGCGCAGTCCCGCCGAACAGGGAGTCAAATGATGGGTGCTGCCCCATGGATTGCCGGCGGGTCCGCGGTCAGCATTTCCGCGATCGGTGCGCCCTGGCTTGGGGCAATCCTGATAGCGGCCTGGCGCCGCCACGTGCGAATCCTGGGGTTCACGACATCGCTGGTTTCGGTTGCGGCAAGCGTGCTGCTGCTCCTCTCGGCGCCCACCGGAGAATCGTTGCGCCAGACGCTGATGGTGCTCTTCTCCTGCCTGACCCTGGCATCGACGCTGATCGTTCCCAAACGCGACTGCGACACTCCGACGATGAGTGGAATCCTCTTTATCCTTGGCGCCACGCTGGCCGCATACTCAACGGATAATCTCGCGGTATTTCTAGCGGGATGGATTTTCACTACGGTTCCGTTTTTTTTTGCGGTCGTGGTTTCGGGCGCCCTCATGGCGTCCAGCAACAGCTCTTGCGCTGTCAAGCTTCGCTCTCGCTCTCGCTCTCGCAACAGCAATCATCTCAGCAAGTGGCCATTCGCTTTCCATCGAAGCGCTGAAGGGCCAGAGTCCCGGCGGAACGATTGCCTTTGGGCTGCTGATCGCCGCCGTTATCCTGCGGAAAGGAATCTGCCCCGCGCAGGCGTGGGTTGCGGATCTGGCCGATGCCACAACTCTAAGCGCTCTTTTGCTGAATGGGCACTTCGGGGCGCTATTGGTCGCCAGGTTAATCCTGCCCTTATTCCCGCGCACGGCAGGTGACCTGTTCCCCGTGCTGTCGTGGTTCGCCATGGCAACGGCGCTCTATGTCGCGATCCGTGCGCTCACCGAAAACTCGCCGCGCAGGATGCTCTCCTTCCTGGCACTCAGTCAGTCGGCAGGCATTCTGGCGGGTCTCGAAAGTCGTACGTCCGAGGGAATCACCGGTGCGCTCGTGCACTGGTTCGTCGTTTCGGTCTCGACGGCAGGTTTATTCGGGATTCTGCGCTTGCTCGAAGTCAGATTCGGTGAAAACCTGACGGCCAGCCGGCACTTCGGGTTAGCCCAGCATGCGCCGCGGCTGGCGGTGGCATTCGCGATTTTCGGTCTGGCGCTGGTGGGATTGCCGGGCACACTCAGCTTCTGCTCGCAGGATCTTCTGATTCACGGGACATTGATGTCTCATCCCGTAACGGGCGTCGTGCTGCCCGTCGCCACTGCGATGAATGCGTTCAGCATTTTCCGCCTCTTTGCAAGACTGTTTCTGGGCAAACGCCGGACGGGCTTTACTCATATGGCAGATGCTCTTCCGCGCGAACGTTGGATACTGGCGGCCGGGCTGTTATTCGTCGTGCTGGGGGGAGTCTTCCCGAACCTCATCGTGGCCCGGCGATCCGCGGATGCCGATGTCTTAGCGAATCGGCCAGTCACCGCGACAGTTCGTCGTGCGCCGTCTTAGTTCGCGGCCAGAACGGATTATGTCAGGTCCATCCGTTGAAGAGCACGCGTCCGGAGTATCGATCGAGGAGATCTCAATCACATCAGCTGTGTACCGATTTGAGTCGAGAAGAACAGAAACCACTGGATCGCACAATGGCAACCACGATTGAATTTGACAGCTACTCGGATCTGTCGGCACTCCACTCTGGTCCGTATCCCTTCGTTCACAGGAACCAAAGAGTGACATCGCTTCATTTCAACATTTTCGAGGTGCAAAGCGAAATGTACAACGATGCGCCCGACGTGTTGGCACTTGGGTACACGCGAACCATGATGGTTTTTCTCGCTTTCAACAGCGCGCCCAGGCACATAGGCATGATCGGATTGGGCGGCGGTTCGTTGCAAAAGTACTGCTACCGAAACCTGCCAGAGGCGAGGATCACAGTCGCCGAAATTGACCCTGAGGTAATCGCTCTCCGGGACGACTTTTGCATACCAAAGGACGGGCCCAGGTTTCAGATTCATTGCGACGACGGCGCTAACCTGGTAACCGCGAACCGCACAGGCTTTCGACGTTTTACTTGTTGACGGCTTCGACTCCGCTGGCCAACCACCTCAGCTTTGCAGCGATCAATTCTATGAAGCTTGTTATACGTCGCTTACCGACGCCGGCATACTGGTATCGAATATTTGCGACGGCTTTCAGTCGATACTGGTGCAGCGAATACGTCGAGCCTTTGACGATCGAGTTGTCGCGCTGGGTGGTGACGAAAGCGAGAATACGATCGTATTCGCTGACAAGGGTCGGTTTCTCACAGGCAGTCCAACAGTACTTGATGAGTACAAGCGCAGAATCCGACAGCTCGCCTCCAGCCTGAAACAATCGGTTCCTCCAACCTCGAAGCGGATCAACAATGCCTCTAAGATGATCACAAGCAGGGGCGTGATTCCATTTCGCCGTCGGCCAGACGCAGCGAGAGTTTCCAGGATTGAGATTCTGGCCGACGGAAGTGTAAAGCGGTATTAGATCTTTTCCTGAATTGACGCTCGTGTCTATTCTAACCGTGGCAAACGAGTTGGTGCATCAGTCTCGCCGTCGACGATCGGACGGACTTTCCTCCTCCAGACGCGCGCCCCGGGGTCGTGTCCGCGCCCTCACCGAGAACTGACCACGCCGGATGCGCGGTGCTTTACGCATATGGCGGATGCTCTTCCGGGCGGGCGCTGGATACTGGCGGCGGGCTGTTGTTCGCCGTGCCCGGGCGCCACTTGCGAGAGATCAAACCGTCCCTTGTTGTCGATACCCGTTGACATTATGACCTTGCCCGGCCCCAGTGGGTAACTGATAAGTGTGACCACACCCCCGTCGGCCGGGTTTCCCTTATCTATTTTGGCGACGCCGGCGATGTGGCCGACAGACCGACTCAGCGTGATCTGCGGTTGCGCGGGATTGGCTCCTGCAAAGATCTCGATCATGTTATCGCACGCGTTTTGTGAACCGAGCTGAACCGTCTTCACCCAAGTGCCACTGGGAATACAGCACACACGCACTTCGTAAGTTCCGGCGTGATGTCACGGA
>JASHSD010000353.1 GCA_030036985.1 Bryobacteraceae bacterium | reverse complement strand
GTGGACGATCCCGGCGCGCACCTGCTCCAGATCGGCGCCGTGCCGTTCGAGCGCATCGAGCGCGCCGGCCAGCAGCTGCGCCGTGACGGAGCTGTTAAAACGGCTCACCACGATAGCGAAGCGCAGGCCCGCGGCGCTCAGGTCGCCGTCGAATGCGATCTGAGTGTGTTCGCTCATCGGCCCGTGAATACCGCCTTGCGTTTTTCCAGAAATGCGGCCATGCCCTCGCGACGGTCCGCCGACGCCGCTGTCAGCCCGAACGCCATCGCTTCGAAGCGCAGCCCGGCCTCCAATCCGCCGTCGAGCCCGCAATCGACGGACTCCATCGTCAAAGCCACGGCCAGCGGTCCGTTCGCCGCGACTTTGCTCACCCATCCCTTCGCCGTCGCCACCAGATCGCCTTGGGCCGCAATCGCATTCACCAGGCCGATGCGATACGCCTCCGCCGCGTCGATGGATTCGCCCGAAAGCAGCAACTCGAGCGCGCGGCCGCGGCCGATCAGACGCGGCAATCGCTGCGTCGCGCCATAACCGGGCACGATGCCGAGCTTCACTTCCGGCTGTCCCAATTTCGCATTCGGCGAGGCGATGCGGATCGCGCAGCACATCGCCAGTTCCAGTCCGCCGCCCAGCGCGAACCCGTTGATCGTCGCGACCGAAGGCTTGCGCATGGTTTCGAGCATGCGGAAAACGTCCTGCCCGCGCCGCGACTGACGCTCCGCCTCGATCGGGTCGGCCTGCGCCAGTTCGCCGATATCGCCGCCCGCCGCGAACGCTTTTTCGCCCGCGCCGGTCAGAATCAAACCCTTGATCGACGCATCTTCCCGCGCCGCGCGGAAGGCTTCGCCCAATTCCGCTATCGTTTCCCCACTCAGCGCGTTGAGCTTCTCCGGCCGACGGATTGTCACAAGGACAACACCATCCGTATCCGGCTCAAAAGAGAGGCACTGAAAGGACATGTGGGATAATCGGGGATCAGCCCCATCTTACCGCATGACCCCGGAATTCATACGGAATTTCTCCATCATTGCGCATATCGATCACGGCAAAAGCACGCTGGCGGATCGGCTGCTCGAGACCACGGGCGCGCTTTCCCAGCGTGAAATGATGGCGCAGGTGCTGGATTCGATGGATCTGGAACGCGAGCGCGGCATCACCATCAAAGCCCACGCCGTGCGCCTCGATTACAAGGCTGAAGACGGCAACTGGTATCAGCTGAATCTCATCGACACGCCCGGGCACGTGGATTTTTCCTACGAGGTTTCGCGCAGCCTGCAGGCATGCGAAGGCGCGCTGCTGGTGATCGATGCGTCGCAGGGCGTCGAAGCGCAGACCCTCGCCAACACTTATCTCGCGCTGCATCACAACCTCGAAATCATTCCGGTCATCAACAAAATCGATCTGCCGGCGGCCGAACCTGAGCGCATCCGCGAGCAGATTGAGGACGTGATCGGTCTTGACGCGAGCGACGCCATCCTGGTGAGCGCGAAGCAGGGCATCGGCATCCACGAAACGCTCGAAGCCATCGTGCATCGCGTGCCTCCGCCGCGCGGCGATCTCAACGCTCCCCTGCGCGCCCTGATCTTCGATTCCTGGTTCGATGCCTATCGCGGCGTCATCATTCTGGCCCGCATTGTCGACGGAAAAATCGCCATGGGACAGAAGATCAGGCTTTGGTCCAACGGCCAGCAGTTCGACGTGGAAGGCCTCGGCTACCAGTCGCCGAAAGCGATTCCGCTGCAGGAACTGGCCGCGGGCGAAGTCGGCTACATTTACGCCAACATCAAGAACGTCGCGGATGCCAAAGTCGGCGACACGATTACCGACGCCGCCTTTCCCGCCGCCGAGCCTCTGCCGGGCTTCGAAGAAATCAAGCCGATGGTTTTCGCGGGTTTGTATCCCGTGGAATCGCACGAACACGGCCTGCTGCGCGATGCCCTCGAAAAGCTTCGTCTCAACGACAGCGCCCTGAGCTTCGAGCCGGAAAATTCGGTCGCGCTCGGCTTCGGCTTTCGCTGCGGTTTTCTGGGGCTGCTTCATCTCGAGATCGTGCAGGAGCGGCTCGAGCGCGAGTTCAATATCGATCTGATCACCACAGCGCCGGGCGTTCGTTACCGCATCACCACCACGCGCAACGAAGTTCTCGAAGTCGATAATCCGACCAAATTTCCGAATCCCACCGATATTCAGAAAATCGAAGAGCCCATTATCGACGCAACGGTAATCACTCGCGAAGAATATATCGGCGGCATTCTGGCGCTGATGGAAGACAAGCGCGGCGTGCAGAAAAAATTCGAATACATCGGCTCGGGGCGCGTGATGCTTCTCTACGAAATGCCGCTCAACGAAATCGTGCTCGATTTCTACGACCGGCTGAAAAGCGCGTCGCGCGGCTATGCGTCGCTCGATTACCACCTCGCCGGCTATCGCGTTTCGCCCATGGTGCGTCTCGACGTGCTGGTCGCGGGAGAAGCGGTCGACGCGCTGTCGATGATCGTGCACCGCGATTTCGCTTACGAGCGCGGCAAGATCCTGATCGAGCGCATGCGCAAGCTGATTCCGCGGCAGATGTTCGAGATTGCCCTCCAGGCCGCGATCGGGACGAAGGTCATCGCCCGCGAAACCATCTCGGCCATGCGCAAGAACGTGCTCGCCAAGTGCTACGGCGGCGATATCACGCGCAAGAGAAAGCTCCTCGAAAAACAGAAGGAAGGCAAGAAACGGATGAAGCGCGTGGGGCGCGTCGACATCCCGCAGGAAGCCTTCCTCGCTGTGCTGAAAGTCGGCGACACCGGTCCGGAAGATTAATCCGGCGGTGCGATTGATTACGTCCGCTCGGTTTTTTCGCCCTGTGTTCGCCTCAACGGAACTGTATACTGAATCCGTTCGGCGAAAACAGGGGAATCCACAGGCGGGTCCTTCCGCATACTGCACCTCATTTCGAATTCAACACAGGAGAAAACGAACTGATGTCGGGACCGAAAAGCAAGCTTGCCGAGATACTGGCGAAGCGCGAAGGCGATATTACAAGCGCATGGCTCGAACTCCAGGCCAAAGACCTGAAGGCCCTTTCCGCCTCCGAGCAAATGGATACGGCGCGCAAGTCGCGGCAGTTCATGGATGCGCTGAAGTCGGCATCGCGCGAGGGAAATCTCGAAGATATCGCCGCCGTTCATTGGAATCCCGTCCGTGAACTGCTGAGCGATCTCTCCGCCGGCCGGGCCAAAGCCGGCTATTCTCCGGTGGAAACGGCTTCGTTTGTTTTTTCGCTGAAACAGGCCCTGTTCAATATCCTTCGCGAGGAAATCGCGAACGACCCCGCCGCGCTGGCCGATGCCGTCTGGCAGACCACCCTCTTCATCGACAAACTGGGTCTCTTCACCATGGAGGCGTTCCAGAAGACGCGCGAAGACGTGATCTCGCGCCAGCAGCAGGAACTGCTCGAATTGTCGACGCCCGTCGTGCGCCTCTGGGAAAACGTGCTGGCTTTGCCGCTGATCGGGACGCTTGACAGCTCGCGCACCCAGATCGTCATGCAGAATCTTCTGGATGCGATTGTCGCCACGCGCTCCGATTACGCAATCATCGACATCACCGGAGTCCCCGTGGTCGATACGCTGGTGGCGCAGCATCTGCTGAAGACGGTCGCCGCCGCGCGGCTGATGGGCGCCGATTGCATGATCAGCGGCATCCGTCCGCAGATCGCCCAGACCATCATTCACCTCGGAGTCGATCTGACCGGCGTTATCACCAAAGCCACTCTTGCCGACGCCTTTGCCCTCGCGATCCGCCGCAGCGGCTTCGCCGTCACAAAGGGCGGCAAGGAAGCGAAGGAAACGAACGAAGAGAAGCGGTCGGCCGCCGGGGCCATATAACGTGGAGCGAATTCCGATTCTGAAAATGGGCGGGTTCCTGCTCGTCACCATTCAGGTCGATATGCACGACCGCCTTGCGCTCACGCTGCAGGACGATTTGACGTCGATGGTTGTCAGGCACCGCGCCCGCGGCGTCCTGATCGATATTTCGGCGCTCGAGATGGTGGATTCCTTCATCGGCCGCATGCTCGGTACGATCGCCTCCATGGCCACTCTGCTTGACGCAATAACCGTCGTCGTGGGCATGCAGCCGTCCGTGGCCATCACGCTGGTCGAACTCGGCCTGCCGCTCAAGGGAATCCGGACCGCGCTCGACGTTGAAAAAGGGATGGCCGCCCTGCAGACAGCGCTCGCCGAAAACGAGGACGGCGGGGATGAAGCTCATCAGCAGTGAATCCGTTCCCGTCCGCACGCCCGAGGATATCGTCGCCGTGCGTCAGGCCGTGCGCAGGAAAGCCGTGAAGCTGGGCTTCGGACTGGTCGACCAGACCAAGGTCGTCACCGCGTCGAGCGAATTGGCCCGAAACACGCTGGACTACGGCGGCGGCGGCATCGTGCAACTGGAAATCGTGGAAAGCGAGCGCAGCAAATCCGGACTTCGGCTGATTTTCGAGGACCGCGGCCCCGGCATTCCCGATATCGATCTCGCGCTGTCCGACGGCTATACCACCGGCGCGGGAATGGGACTCGGCCTCGGGGGCGCGAAACGGCTCTCGCACGAATTCGAGATCTGGTCGAAGCCCGGCGAAGGCACGCGGGTCTCGATCCTGAGGTGGAAATAGTTGTGCCCCAGTCCATCCGCGTCGCCATCGAGGAAAGCAGCCAGACCGCCGAGGCCCGGCGCGTGGCCCGAAAGATGGCGGAAGATCTGGGCTTCGACGATACGCGCGCCGAGAAGGTAGCCATCGCCGTTACCGAAGTCTGCACGAATATCCTGAAACACGCCGAACGCGGCGAGATTCTCGTTACAGCCGGCGATGGATCCGATCTGGAACTGCTGGCCCTCGACCGCGGTCCGGGCATGGCGAATATCGAGCAATGCCGGCGCGACGGTTACTCGACAGCCGGTTCGCCGGGCCAGGGTTTGGGCGCCATCCTTCGCCTTTCGGATTCGTCCGATTTTTATTCGATCCCCGGCAAGGGCACGGCCATACTTGCGCGCTGGTCCGCGCCCGCCGCGGAAAAATCCGGGCCTCTTCGAATCGGCGCCGTCAACGTCAGCAAATACGGCCAGGAAACGTGCGGCGATGCCTGGGGAGTGGAGCAGTCGCGGGAAGTTTCCACCATCCTGCTGGCCGACGGCCTCGGCCACGGATACGAGGCCGGCGTCGCGTCGCTCGAAGCCGTGCGTACGCTCCATCGGCATCCCGATCTCGGGCCGCTGGCTCTCATCGAATACTGCCATGGCGCCTTGCGCAGTTCGCGCGGCGCGGCGGTGGGCATCGCCCGCGTCGACCGCGCCCATGGGAAGATCACGTTTTCCGGCGTGGGGAACGTGGGCGCTCAGATCTATTCCGGCGCCTCCTCCGGCCCGCATCTGGTTTCCGTGAACGGCACTGCGGGACACCATACGGCGCGCCCGCGCGAGTTCAGTTATCCCTGGCCGAACGACGGTCTGCTTCTTATGCATTCCGATGGCCTGACCACCTCAACCGGTCTCGAATCTCAGCCCAGCCTGGCCCTGCACGACCCGAGTCTGATCGCCGGCGTGCTTTATCGCGACTTCAATCGCGGCCAGGACGACGCGACGGTTGTCGTCGCGAAGGCCACATGAGTTTCCGGGTCCTCATCGTCAACATCCGGCGCGAACCCGATACCGTCGACGCGCGCCAGCGGGCCCGGCAGATCGCGCGCCTGCTCGGATTCGAGCCGCAGGACCAGACCCGCATCGCCACCGCCGTTTCCGAAATCGCGCGCAATGCGTTCAATTACGCGGGCGGCGGAATGGTCGAGTATCTGGTGGAAGGCGCGACCGCGCCCCAGTTGTTCATCGTCAAAATATCCGACCAGGGTCCGGGGATTCGCGACCTCGACGCGATTCTCGGCGGCCGTTACCAATCCTCCACCGGCATGGGGCTCGGCATCGTGGGGGCGCGCCGTCTGATGGACCAGTTTCAGATCGAATCGGAAACGGGGAAGGGAACCACGATCCGGCTGAAGAAGCTCTTACCCCGCCGCGCCCCGCTCATCCGCGAGGCCGACCTGCCGCGCATCGCCGACGCGCTCTCGCGCGAACGGTCGCAGGATGCCTGGCAGGAACTGCAGATTCAGAATCAGGAACTGTTGAAAGCGCTGGAAACCATCCGCGCGGGTCAGGTGGAGCTGGAGAACGCAAACCGGGAACTCGAAGACACCAATCGCGGCGTCGTCGCTCTCTACGCGGAACTGGACGAGAAAGCCGACCATCTGCGCCGGGCCGATCAGATCAAGACGAAGTTCCTTTCCAACATGAGCCACGAGTTCCGTTCGCCGCTCAATTCCATCATGGCGCTGACGGGTTTGCTGCTCGACCGCTCGGACGGCGATCTCACGCGCGAGCAGGATCAGCAGGTCGGCTATGTCCGCAAGGCCGCGCAGGATTTGCTCGAACTCGTCAACGATCTGCTCGACCTCGCCAAAGTCGAGGCCGGAAAACTCGAAGCCAAACCGATCGAATTTTCCGTCGCGACTTTATTCGCGGCGCTGCGCGGCATGTTGCGGCCTTTGCTGCTGAACCAGTCGGTCGATCTGGTTTTTGAAGACGCCGCGTCGATCCCTCCGCTCTACACGGATGAAGGCAAGATTTCGCAGATTTTGCGCAACTTCATTTCGAACGCCCTGAAGTTTACCGAGAGAGGCGAGGTTCGCGTCGCCGCCCGGGCCGTGGGCGATGCGGACGTGGAGTTTTCGGTCGCCGACACCGGTATCGGCATCGCGCCCGAACATCAGGAACTGATTTTCCAGGACTTCG
>JASHSD010000352.1 GCA_030036985.1 Bryobacteraceae bacterium | reverse complement strand
GTTCGAACAGAAACGATGTCATGCCTCCGGCGAAGCAGATTTTGGGTAAGGTCCCGAAAACCAACATTCGGTCCCAACAGCCCAACACTCCGGCAATCTCCGCCGCGTGCCGGTCCGTCAGTAGCTCGATGCCCACTCCGGCATCATAACCAGACCTGTTTGGTTCCGGCTACGCCGGGTTAGGGATGGACGTGGATCTCTCCGCTTTCTACCGCTTTGCAAAGCGCGATCCGCGGATTTCGGCCGCCGCGCTTTCTCACCTTATTCGAGGCGTTGGTCAACGGCATCGGGTGCCAGCAATTAAGCCTCACGGTGGGAATCATCCTGCTGAACCGTCTGGTCGAACGCTATGGATACAAACTGGGTGACCGTTACGCGTTTCCGGAGGCGAACGACCTGAGTTCGCTCGAACGGAGAATCTGTTGCCGCCTGGTTACAGCCAAAACAAAGCGCGTTCCCTGATCGAACTGGCACGGGCGATTTGCGACGGCCGATTTCAACCCGCATCGCTGGAAGATGCAACCAATGACGCGGCCCTCGCGAGTTTGCTGCAACTCCGTGGAATAGGGCGTTGGACCGCGGAGTGGAGTACGCATTGTTGCGCGGTCTCGGCCGGACTAATATTTTTCCCGCCGATGACATCGGCGCCAGGAATAATCTGGAAAAGTGGCTGCGCCTTCGAAAACCGCTCACTTATGACAGCACCGAGCGAGTTCTCAGACAATGGGCGCCTTTTACAGGTCTTATTTATTTTCATCTGCTGCTGGACCTCCAGGAGCAGTTGGGATATTTCCGGCCCGTAGAACCCCG
The DNA here is from genome assembly GCA_030036985.1 of Bryobacteraceae bacterium. Taxonomy (GTDB): domain Bacteria; phylum Acidobacteriota; class Terriglobia; order Bryobacterales; family Bryobacteraceae; genus BOG-234. The sequence goes on along the minus strand of JASHSD010000352.1, from coordinate 8,865 downwards.
GGTCCGGTAAAGCTCGCTTTTAAGCTGGGCTGCCTCGCACATCAGCATAGCCGCAAGCAGGTACAGGCGGACTGGCAGCTCGCCGCAGGCTGCCAGTCCGCCCCACGAGAATCTGCCTTCAAATGCTGACGACAGGACAGGGGGACTCCCGGATAATGCCGTAGGTGTTCAAGCCCAGCCCTTCCGCCTCCGGGTCCGATCTGCGCCCGATGACGAGTAGATCGGCCTCCAACTCCCTGGCAGCGTTAGCTACTGCATGTGGAACGACCCCACCACTGATGAAGACTTCGACCTAAGTTCCTGCAGATCGTTGTATTTTCTCCATGTTTTGTTTGGCTTCTGCTATCACTATTGGTTCGAATTCTTTGGAGTCATATTTCTCGCTCCGCGTGAGCCGGGGTTCAACATGCACCAGAACGAGATCTGCGTCGAGTGAGGATGCGAGCCGGGAAGCCCATTGGAGAGCCTTCTCACTCCCGGCGTCGCAATCAGCGGCGCACAGAATGGTCGTCGGGTTGATCCACTCGGCAGGTGGGCCCTGTGCGAGATGGGCGCCGGTCCAAACGGCGCAACTCGCATCATGCAGTACATTGGCAGTGGTCGAGCCAAGCAAAAATCGACGAAATGTTCCGTAACCGTGAGTGGGCATCATGATGAGATCAGAACCGTCCTCGCAAGCGTATTGAACAATCTCATGAGCCACGTCCGATCCAATTCGAAGAATCCGCTTCACATCGAGATGCGCGAAGGCAGCAACCAGAAAATCACGCAAACGCTTTTCAGGCGGGATTTGTTGCTCGACGCCTTGGTCCGTATAAGCCTCTGACGGTGGCTGAACGTGAAGCAAGGTGATTTTAGAGTGAAAGCGTTCCGCAAGCGGGATTGAAAAGCGAGCAGCACCCAGGCAGCGCTCCGAGAAATCGATCGGAATCAGAATCTTCGAAAACGGCGTCATTGGTTCGTTCTCCAGAAAATCGTTCACTTATTACTGCGGCCCGGCAATCATGTCCTGAATGAGCCGCAGGACTGGGCTCGGATAGCATCCAATCGCGATGACCGCGGCAGTCAATGCGCCAACGGCCCAGGTTAACGGCCAGGCGATACGCTGCGCGGTTCGACTTCCAGCCGTAACCGGTTCTTCGCTTCGGCTGTACAGCGCAACGACGATGCGCAAATAGTGATAAAGACCGATCGCGCTGGTGATCACCAGACTGAATACCAGCAACCATAACAGCGCGGAGGCGCCCGCCGCCACGATATAAAACTTGCCGACAAATCCCGCCGTAAGAGGAATGCCTGCCAGCGACAGCAGCATAACGGTGAATGTACCGGCGACCGCAGGACGCCGCCAGAACAGGCCGCGATACGACGCCAGATCGCCGAGATCGTTGCCAGGCGCCGACACCATAGCCACCACTCCGAATGCGCCCAGCATGGTCGCAAAATATGCAACAAGGTAGAAGGCAACGGCAAAGCCAGCCATGTTTCCTCCCGCCTCGAACGCAACGATCAAATATCCCAAGTGCGCGATCGATGAATACGCCAGAATGCGTTTGACGTTGTTCTGCAGCAGGGCCAGCAGATTTCCGGCAAACATGGAGGCCACCGCGATGATCGTGAACACGAGCAGCAGGGTATTATTCCGGGCTCCGGACTGGCCGAAGTAGCGCAGCAGGAGCGCAAACACGGCGCCTTTGGAAACCGTAGCCACAAAAGCGGCGACCGGCGCGGGAGCGCCTTCGTAAACGTCGGGTGTCCACATGTGGAAAGGAACCAGAGCGAGTTTGAATCCTATGCCTGCGACGATCAGAACGACGCCAACAGCGACAATGGATGACGCGACGCCCGGCCTGGCCGCGGCGTCTGCCATTCTGCCGAACTCCATCGTGCCCAATTCGAAATAGACGAGGGCCATGCCAAACAGCAGCAATGATGCCGAGGCAGCGGCCAGCACAAGGTATTTCACGCCGGCTTCGACGGAGGCCTTCAGATCGCGTTCGTATGCAACCATTCCGTAAAGCGAAACACTGAGGATCTCGAGCCCGAGGAACAGAGACGCGAAATGGCTGACGCTCACCAGCGTAGCCGAACCCAGTGCGGCGATAGCAATCAGGATGTATAACTCTTCCGGGCGGCTCCTGCGGTGGTGTCTGTAATACCCATAGGAAAGGAAAGCCACAGCGATGCTGCCGGCCAGGATCAACCCGGTATAAAACAGCGCACTGGAGTCGATCCGGATCAAGGGCGTAACGCTGCGCGGCGCCAAGGGTGCGGCAACAAACAGGGAAGCGAATGCGGCGCAAAGTCCCAGTGTGGTCACCGTCAGTGCAACCGCGTGGCGCAGGCGGACTGCAATTGCGAGCATGGTGGCCACCGCCGAAGCGGCAATTACCATGAGCGGCAGGAGCGGAATGAGATCGGAACTCGTCATCGGATCACCGCTGTAGCCTGAGCTTTGGCCTCCAAAGCATGCAGCGCCGGACTGAAGGTGCTCAGGACCGGCTGAGGATACAATCCCAGCCACAAAAGGCTGATGGCCATCAGTGCGATAATGACGCCCTCGCGCGGAACCAGATCGGTAAGGGTCCATCGATATTCATTCGGGCCGTGGAAAGCACGCTGCACCAAACGTAATGCGTAGAAGGTGGCGGCCAGCACGCCAATCGATGCCACGATGGTCAGAACACGGTGATACCGCCAGGCGCCCAGCAATACCAGGAACTCACCGATGAAATCGCCCAGGCCGGGAAGCCCGAGTGAAGCCAGCGCAAAGTAAAGCCCGGCGCCGCTCAGGCGGGGAGCAGTGGACCACAGGCCGCCCATTTGCCCCAGTTCGCGAGTATGGATCCGTTCCTGAAGCGCTCCGGTCAGAATGAAGAGCGCGCCCGTGCTGATGCCGTGGCACAGCATTGTCATGACGGCGCCCTGCAGCGCGAGCTCATTCCAGGAGAAAACTCCGAGGACGACGAATCCCAGATGACTCACGCTCGTATAAGCAACCAGGCGCTTCAGATCATGCTGGCTGAACGCCATCACAGCACAGTAAATGATTCCGGCAACGCCAAGGCTCATCGCTACAGGAGCAAACTCGCGAGCGGCACCGGGAAACAGCGGAACAACGAAGCGGATCATCCCGTAGGCTCCGGTCTTCAGCAGGAGACCCGCGAGGATCACGCTTCCCGCTGTTGGAGCCTCAGTGTGAGCGTCGGGTAGCCATGTATGAAACGGGAACAGCGGCAGCTTCACCGCGAAAGCAGCGAAAAAGCCCAGCATGATCCAGAGAGCGGCGCGGGAAGAAAGGGGGGTGTGGAGTAGCTGCTCATAGTCGAATGTATAGATCCCACCGCCCGCATGGTGGAAGAAATACAGGACCAGGATTGCGACCAGCATCAGCAGGCCGCTGAGCTGGGTGAAGAGAAAGAATTTAACGGCTGCATAGACTCGGTGTTCGTGGCCCCAGAGCACGATCAGGAAATACATGGGAACCAGCATCAACTCCCAGGCGAAGTAGAAGAGGAACAGGTCCGTGGCCAGGAACACTCCGGTAATGCCGGCCAGTATCCATAGCAGGTTCAGATGAAAGAAGCCGACGCTATGGGCGATTTCCGACCAGGAGCACAGGACCGAGAGAACGCCGAGGAAAAACGTGAGGGCCAACAGCAGCAGACTCAGCCCGTCCAGTGCGAGATGGAAGTGGATGCCAAGTTGGGGAATCCAGGTCCAGTCGACCTGCTCCAGCCAGTCTCCGGAGTTGCCGAACGAAATTCGGCCGCTGTGCTGTATCCACAGTGCCAGAGTCAGGGCAAGATCAAGCAGCGTGGCAGCGAGCGAAATCCATCGCGCCATGTCATGACTCCGGCGTGCGGCGATTGCGGCCAGAATCCCGGCCACCAGGAGGATGAAAATCAGCCAGGCAAGAATCATCGGAGCAACACCACCCCCACGAAGATCACAGCGCCTGCACCAATGGCCGCTGCGTACCAGCGCAGCCGGCCGGTTTCAGTCAGGCTCAGCGCGCGGTGAGCCGCCTGGTTCCATCGCGCGATCGCGGTGAAAACATCGTCGACGACGTCGCGCTGATTGGCGGTGGCGATCCACACGAAGGGGCGCACCAGCGTTTGGTCATAAAGCCAGTCGAAACCCCAGTCCGCGAACCATAAGGCGTGCAGCCGGCGCAGCGCGCCGAATCGAATCAGTGAAGCGGCATATGCAGGCTTTCGCATGAAGAACAGATATGCCGCGCCGAGTCCCACCAGGAATGCCAGTGCGGCGATCGCGCCAGAAAGCATTTCCGGCATGCCGGTATGGCCTTCGATCATCGGAGGCAGCGTACGATTCAGAAAACCCAGAAGCGGTCCTCGGAACCATCCGCCGGCAACGGAGAGCGCGGCCAAAATCACCACGGGCAGAACGATCCGGGAGCCTGGCCGGTGAGATACGGGCGTCCGGCTTTCGCCGAAGAACACGAGAAAAATCAAACGGAACGTGTACAGCGCCGTCAGCAGAACTCCGGCAATACCGGCGATCCACAGCCATGGGCCACCCCCGCGCGAACTCCACACGCTCCACAGGATGAAGTCCTTGCTGAAATAACCCGCGGTAATCAACGGCAGGCCGGCGAGCGAGCATCCGCCGATCAGAAATGTCCAGAATGCAACGGGAAGCTCCCGGCGGAGTCCGCCCATGCGAAAAATACTGTGCTCGTGATGGAACGCTTCGATGACGATTCCCGCGGCAAGAAACAGGAGCGCTTTGAAGAAAGCGTGCGTCATGAAATGGAATATCGCCGCCGCCCAGGAGCCGGCTCCCAGCGCCAAAAACATGTATCCGATCTGGCTGACAGTGGAATAAGCCAGCACGCGCTTGATATCGGATTGCGTCAATGCGCTGCAGCCCGCCACCAAGAGGGTCGCCGCGCCGATCACCGCGACCGCCAGTTGAGCATCCGGCGCAAGCGTGAACAGGGCGTGGGTCCGGGCAATGAGATAGACGCCGGCGGTAACCATAGTCGCGGCATGAATCAACGCGCTGGTCGGAGTCGGCCCGGCCATGGCGTCCGGCAGCCACGTTTGCAGTGGTAATTGCGCCGATTTGCCGACGGCTCCTCCGATCAGAAGGGCGGCCACGGTGGTGGCGACAGGCGAGCCGATCGCCCACTGCGCGGTCGCGAGGTGCATCAGGTCCTGAATCTCAAGTGTTCCGAGACGTTGAAACAGGATGAAGAGGCCGATAATCATGGCGGTGTCGCCTGCGCGGGTAACGATGAAGGCTTTGCGCGCCGCGGCGCCGTTGACGGGATCGCGATACCAGAAGCCGATCAGAAGGTAGCTGCACAATCCGACTCCCTCCCATCCGAGATTTAGCAAGAGCAGATTGTCGGCGAGTAACAGCACCACCATGGACCCGACAAAGAGGTTCATGTAGGCAAAGAATCGGCTATAGCCTTCGTCTTCCTCCATGAACTCCGCCGAATACAGATGAATCAGGAAGCTGACGAATGTCACCACCACGACCATCAGCAGCGACAGCGAGTCCAGATAGAACGCGATTCGGGGCTGGAACTCGTCGACGTTCAGCCAGGTCCACAAGACCTGGCCATACGGACTTCCGCGGCTAAGGAACGCAGGCACGATGGCGATTGAAATAGCGGCGAAACAGCGATCGAGCCGACTCCCACCAGCGAGACCAGGCGTCTTGAAAGGGCGCGGCCAACAAGTGCGAGGATGAGCGCGCCAGCGAACGGAAGGGCGGGAATGAGCCAGAGCAGTTCGAGCATATTAGCCCTTCAGCAGCCTTGAAGTGTCGACATCGAGCGACTTATAGAGGTGGTACAGGCGGAGCACCAGTGCGAGACCTACTGAAACTTCGGCAGCGGCCATGGCCAGGATGAAGAGGAACATCACCTGGCCGTCCGCCTGGCCCCAGCGCGCGCCCGCGGCGACGAAGCCGAGGCCGGCCGCGTTGAGCATGACCTCAATGGACATCAGCGTAAATATCACGTTGCGGCGGGCCAGCAGTCCGGCCAGCCCCAGCGTGAATAAGATCGCCGCCAGCAGGAGTGCGTTCCCGATCAGGTTTGGTTGCATCGACAGCTTCCTTTTCCTCTGGAGATGTCCACCCCAGGTGATACGCTCCCACGATTCCCGCGAGAAGAAGCATGGATACCAGCTCAACACCCAGTAAATAGGGACCGTAAAGAGAGAGCGCGACTTGTTTTGGATCGGCACCCTGTACTTCCGCCGCGCGTGTTGCCGTCACCACCGTGAAGGCGAGTTCGATCAGCAGAACCGCAGCCAGAATCGCCGGGCCCACCCAGGCCCCCGGAGTCACCCAGGAGCGTTCCATCCCGGTCGCGCGTTCGCCGAGATTCAGCATCATCATCACGAAAATAAAGAGCACCATGATCGCGCCCGCGTAAATGATGACCTCCAGAGCCGCGATGAATGGCGCGCCCAGAACATAGAAAACGATAGCGACGGCCAGCAGCGAAACCACCAGATACAGGAGCGCGTGTACGGCATTCAGGCGAGTGATCGTCAGAAGTGTGGAGTAGATAGCAATCGCTGCGGCCACATAAAACGTAATGAGCATCGCGCCTCCTCAGGGCATGAGCGTGTGCAGATCGGCGGGCGGATCCTCGCGCTCGGACTCGCCTTTGTCCTTGCCGCCGATACCGACTCCGGCAACTCGCCAGAAGTTGTAGCCGGGATATTTCCCCGGACCGCTGATCAGCAAATCTTGTTTTTCGTAGACCAGATTCTGGCGTTTGTACTCACCCATCTCGAAGTCGGGTGTCAACTGGATCGCGTAGGTCGGGCAGGCATCTTCGCAAAGACCGCAGAAAATGCAGCGGGAGAAGTTGATGCGGAAAAACTCGGGATAACGTCTGCCGGAAGCGTCTTCTGTCGCCTGCAGAGCGATGCATTCGACGGGGCAAACCACCGAGCAGAGATGACAGGCCACGCAGCGCTCTCCGCCATCCGGGTCGCGCGAAAGAATGATGCGCCCGCGCCAGCGCGGGGCGAGGTAAGGTTTCTCATCGGGATACTGCACCGTGACGCGGCGGCGAAACATATGCAGAAATACGTCCCAGATCGTGCGAAGAATGCTCCACATATCAGACCGGCCTTCCACCAGACTGCGCAATGACGACTGCGCCAGTGATCAGCAGATTCAACAGCGCTACCGGCAGCATCACTTGCCAACCCCAGTTCATTAACTGGTCGAATCGGGGCCGTGGCAGAGCTGCGCGCAGAAGAATGAAGAAGCTGATGAAGAAGAACGTCTTTACCAGCAGCCAGACGATCGGCGGCAGGAAAGGGCCGAGCCATCCGCCGAAAAAAAGAACTGAGATCAGGGTCGAGATGAGCGTAATGCCGAGATACTCGCCGACGAAGAACATGCCGAACTTCATGCCCGAGTATTCGGAGTGATAACCGGCCACCAGTTCGCTTTCGGCCTCGGGCAGATCGAACGGCAGCCGCCGCGTTCCTGCCAGACCGGCAATCACGAAGAGAACGAAGCCGGCAAACTGAGGAATGACGAACCACATACCGCGCTGCGCGTTCACGATCCTCGCTAAGTCGAAGGATCCGGCCAGCAGAACGACGCCCATGAGCGAAAGACCCATGAAGACCTCATAACTCAGCATCTGGGCCGCCGCGCGGAAAGTGCCGAGCAGCGCGTACTTGTTGTCCGATGACCAACCCGCCAGCACCACGCTGTAGACGCCCAGCGAAGACATCGCGAGAACGAACAGCAGCCCGACGTTAAGGTCCGCCACAATGATGCCTGGCGTGATCGGAAGAACGGCGAATGACATCAGCACAGTGACCACAATGATGGCGGGGGCGGCGATAAAGATCGCCCGTTCGGCAAAGGCGGGATCCAGTCTTCCTTGAAGAAGATCTTGATCATGTCGGCGAGCACCTGCAACAGGCCGAAGGGGCCCACGCGGTTCGGTCCGTAGCGGTCCTGCCACAGCGCGAGAAGCCGCCGCTCCAGCCAGATCAGACCTGAGGCAATAGTCAGAGCCACGATCAGAATGCCGATGATTGTCACGACCGGATAAGGACTGGTCATCATTTGCGGGAAATCCTCGCCCACAAGGGAAGATCGAAAACCTCCATGCCTGGAAGACCGGAAGGCAAACCAGCTATGCCCTTTGGCAGGCTGGACACCGTTCTGACAGGGAGCGTACGGCCGAAGATCTCGGCTTCGGATCCAAATGCCCCGGCGTCTTCTGCATTCATGGCCAGATATGGTTTGGGAAACAGCTCGGCCACAGCGGGAGCCTGCTGCGTCAATTCCTCTGAACCGAAGATGTGGAATAACGGAACAATCAGCCACTCATCGCTGTGCGCCTCGAAGCCGGCCGGAATGGTGGCGCGAGACGTACTGCCGGCACCTCCGGGCTCGATCAGGCGCACGCCGGGATCGCCACCGCGCAACGGACCGGCGATTTCACTTTGAAATTTGTTGGTCGCCTGAATCGAGTTCCATCCGGGCGACCAGAAAAACGGAATTAACGGAGACGGCGGCTGGTCCGGATTTCCTTCCATGGAGAAGGACAGCGGAGAGTTGAGGTCAGCGGGCGGCGGAGGTTCGTTTACGTCGATATTGGCGAGGACGGCCGTCCGCCCGCTGTAGCGATGCGGCTCTCGCGGAATTTTCGCGCCAGCCATGCGAAAATCCGCGGACGGCGCTGCCTGTGCAATGCCGGCAAGGTCGGGGAAGACCGCCACGAGATCCCTGATCACTCCGTCAAGATTCGACCAATCGCCCAGCCAGCGCCAGCTCTCGCAAACAGCACTTTCTGGAGCAAATGCCCTATAAAACCGCTGCGTCCTCCCTTCGCTGCTGATC
>JASHSD010000351.1 GCA_030036985.1 Bryobacteraceae bacterium | reverse complement strand
TGCCCTCCGCGACGCGGGCATGGAAGTCATTTATACTGGTTTGCGACAGACCCCGGAGATGATCGTCAGCGCCGCCCTGCAGGAAGACGTGCAGGTGATCGGGCTCTCGATCCTTTCCGGAGCGCATAACGCCATCGTGCCCCGCGTGATGGAGTTATTGCGCGAAAAAGATATGGCCGGCGTGCAGGTAGTCGTCGGCGGCATTATTCCGGACGAAGACGCTCGCGAGATGGAACGGCGGGGAGTAGCCGCCGTGTTTCAGCCCGGAGCATCGCTCGAGGACATCGTCTCGGGCGTCCGGCAGGCGGCCCAACGCGCACGCGGGCCGGCCGAAATGCGGTAAATACAGTACGGGTTAAAGGAATGCGCGCGAGGGAATTGCGCAATTCGCAAAGGTCAGCTTCGCAAAGGTCAAAATGGAAAAGCAACTGAAGATCGCGGTCTTCATCGATTTCGACAATATAGAGATCGGCGTCAAATCCACCCTGCAGCGGGAATTCGACGTCTCGATCGTGCTCGAAGCGCTCAAAGAGCGGGGCGAGATCATCACCAAGATCGCCTACGCGAATTGGGGGAAAATGGAGAACTCCACGCGACAGCTCTCCGAGTACGCCGTGCAGATGGTGCAGCGCGACCCGTCTCCGCGAGGGGACAAGAACGGCGCCGACATCAATCTGGCTCTCGACGCCCTCGAACTGGCCTTCACCCACGACCACATCAACGCTTTCGCCATCATCAGCGGCGACAGCGATTTCATCGCCCTCGTCAACAAACTGAAGCAATACGACAAGACGGTGTTCGTGGTCGGAGGCAAGGCGTTCACGAGCACGATTCTGCAGAAGAATTGTCACGAGTTCATCAGCTATGAATCAATGCTGGACGATAATCGCGGATCGCGTTCGCGCGAGCACCACCAACCGCAGCAGCATCAACAGCCGCCGCCCCAGCAACAGCAGCAGGAACGGACCGCGGCGCCACCATCCGAATCCCTGCCGCGCGAGCAGCGGCAGCACGGGGGGCAGCGCCGCCCGCCCGCGCTCGATCTGCACCAAGCCATGCCCCTGGTGGAGCGCGCGCTGCAGGTGCTCGATCGGCGCGAAGTGCGCCCGCAGCTCGGGCTATTGAAATCGACCATGCTCCAGCTCGATTCGAGCTTCAGCGAGCGCGCCTACGGAGCGGGATCGTTCACCGATTTCATCGATCGTCTGCGCAAGGCCGACCTTGTTCAGGTGACCGGCGGCGAAGGACGTTACATGATCCAGCGCAAACGCACTGGCGCGCCGGAGAAGACGGTCCGGCCCGAGGAAGCGCTGCCTGCGCTGCGGGATGTGCTGGAGAACCATCGGCTCGAAATGGAGGAAGGCGTCAGTGCGGACGAACTGCAGGGCTGGGTTCGCGAAGAAGCCCCCGATTTCGATTGGAGAACCTTCGGCTTCCAGGAGTTCATCGAGTTTCTGAACTACGCGCAGGATAAGACGGTGGTTCGCATCGAACCGGACGAAGCGAGCGAGAGCGTACTGGTCTATCTGGGCGCGGAGTTTCACCCGCCGGCGATTCCGGAACCCGAGCCGCCGCCGATTCCTATGGAGTCCGAAGAGGAAGTCGAGGAACCGCAGCCGGTTGTTCCCGGTCAGCCGACGGCCGGGTCGCCGCGAGTTAAGAAGGGGACAAAGAAGGCCGCGGTCGATGCCGACGGGAATGTCGCCGCCCCGCCGAAAAGGCCGAGAAAATCCGCCGCGCCGCGCAAGCGCAGAGCGCCCGTTCAGGAACACGGCGGAGTATAGGACTCGTCACGAGTTAACCATCTCAGGCGGCGCAGAACGCTCCCTCGCGGTCGCGGCTCGGTACCGGTTTCTGAGCCACGACCGCGAGGGAGTGGTTGGCACACTTGTTTCGCGACAGGCCCTTAGTCTGTGGCCAACAGACTGAAGTCTGCGCCACTTACCGTTTCTTCGGAGCCTTACCGCCCTTGTCTTCGGTGTAGTGCTGCAGATCCTCGTTGCCTTCGATGCAGCCGAATTCCATCTGCTCGTACGGATGGCCGTCCGACATCTTCGTCGCGCGCGCGCGGTTGATGTTCCAGCGGGCCGTCCAGGGCCGCGTATAGATATCCGGATCGGTGATGGTGGCTTCGTAAACAATCGTATTCGCGTCCTGCGGAATGAATTTTTCGGTTACGTGCAGATTCTCGGTCTTGAAGTTGCCCGAGGTGTCGAACCAGGTCTTGGTGTTCTGATTGGTCGTATCCACAACCAGCGTGTCGCCTTCCCAATGGCCGACCGGGTCGCCCTGGAACAGCCGGATCTTCGGATTGATGTGGGGCCGGCCGTCGGTGGGAATGATGCGCACCGTGTGCATGAATTCGGAAAGCTGCACGAAATAGCCGGGCGTCTGAATGATCTGAACGCCGAACTGGTTCGACTCGCTGTGAGGCACGCCGGAGGGATAGCAATGCAGTTCCGGCTCGTCCGCCATGTGGTTCATGAGGATGTCCTGCTGTTTCGCGCGGGCTTCTGGCTTGTAGGGAATTTTGCCGTCGGGCGGATCGACGATGCGGTCGGGGCCGCCTCCGAAACTGAAACCAGAGGCAGCCAGGCCGGGATCCACGGCCCGCGCGGGTCCACGGGCCGGCGCGCGTCCACGTCCACCGCGGGCGGGCGAAGGCTCAATGTCAGTTATCGCGGGAGGAGTCCAGAACCCTTCCATGTCGGGATGGCCATCCGGCAGCCGGGGCATGGGACCCGCGGGAGGCTGCGGGGCGCCTCTGCCGCGGCCAAAGCCGCGGGGCGGGCCTTCCTGTCCGGCCAGAGGGGCAAGGCAAACAGCGGTCGTGCCAACCACAAGGGCAATTCCCAGGATCGCATTCTTCATTCGGGCGTACTCCATTTCCTTTTCCTTTGCCGGCCGTCTCTACTTGCCGAAAGCCAGATCCTGGCACTCGTATTCCATAATCCGGGCGGTCGGGCCGGTCTCCCGAACCATGGGCACCGCTATCCTCCAGTCTTTGGTGAAGGTCTTGGGATCGCTGATGGTGGCTTCGTAGAGCAGCGAATCGGGTCCGGTGCGGGTAAAGCGCTCGGTGACATGCAACTGGTCGGAGTGGTAGTCGCCCGCTTTATCGAGCCAAGTCTTGTCGTTGAAGTTGTTCACGTCCGTAACCAAGCTGTTGCCGTCGAAATGACCGCGCGAATCGCCCATCCAGAGATCGGGAAAATCGAGGTGAGGCGATCCGTCGAGATAGATCATGCGATACACGTGCGAGTATTCGGACGTGATGGCGACATACTTCGCGTCTTCGAAAATCTGAAACGGATATCCCATGTACATCAGGCGCGGCGTGCCTGGGAAAAAGCACTTATTCACGAGGTCGGCCGTCTTCGCGTTTTTCGCGTTCTCGCTGCGCCTGGCGGCGCCGCCGGCGATATACGGGATCTTGCCGTTCGGCGGATCTTTGATGTAGCCGCCTTTCTCCAGGTTGTCAACGGGCTTGGCCGGGCGCCAGATGCCCATCAGGTCGGGCTGGTTGTACCAGGTTTTTTCGGGCGTGTAATCCTTCGCGTCCTTATTCGCGCCAAAGGAAGGCGCCACGGAAACACACAACAGGGCGGCGCCGGCAACTGCTGTCAGCGCAAGCCCGGGAAATCGATTCGTCATCATGTTTGCCTGAAACCTCGACGCAAGCTCCTTCACGTTTACCTGTCAGTTTTCACCGCGGCCCGGGGCAGGCGCCGGTGGCGCGGAAGCCGCTCCACGACCCTCTTCGTCGCGGCCCGGCTGAGGCAGAGGAGACGAGTTCAGCGTGATGCGGCGTCCGTCGGCGAAATCGACGCTTTGCGCCCACATCAGGTTGGTCCCGTCCTTCGCCAGATAACCGTTGACGGTGATCTCTTCGCCGCCTTTGATCATGCTTTGGCGCCAGCCGGCTCGATACAAGCCGTTGGGCGGAGGGGTTTCAGCCGACCACTGTTCGGTCTTGCCGTCGGGCGAGGTGACTTCGAAAATCAAATGCGAATGCGGATTGACCCAATCCATCCGGATGGCCTTTCCTTTGACGTGCACCGGCTTCGAATTGTCATACTCCGCCGCGAACGAATGATGCGCCGACAGGGGCAATGCCATCGTCAACAGGCCCAGGCAACCGGCTAAAATCGCAAGCTTGGTTTTCACTTTAACCCTCCAGATTTATGCGCTTGTGCGCACAGTATATCAATCATTTGTGGGGCGGCGCTTCGGCGCTGCGGCGGGCCTTCCGGCCGGCTGAAAGCCTGACCCCACAAACAGGTACAAGTGCCTGCGCCGCACCGGTATAGCATCCATGAAATAACCGGACACGCGACGTCAGTCGCGTTTTTTGGGCGCCACATTTTGAAGACGCGACTGACGTCGCGTGTCCGGTTATTTCATGGACACTACACTACCGCGGCAAGGTAAACAGGAACGTCGAGCCGCGTCCCGGCTCGGATTCCACCCAGATGCGGCCGCCAACGATCTCGACGATTCGTTTGCAGATCGCCAATCCCAATCCGGTGCCCGCGCCCGCCCCCGAGTGGAAACGCTTGAAAGCCTCGAAGATGCTCTGCTGGTACTCCGGGTCGATGCCGATGCCGTTATCTTTAACCGAAAACAGCCAATCCGCGTCCCGTTGTTCCACGCCAATCTCGACGCGCGGCGGTTCCTCCGGCCGCCGGTACTTCAGCGCGTTGCCGATGAGGTTCTGGAACAGCTGCTGCATACGGATCTCTTCAACGAGCAGACACGGCAGCGAAGCGCGAATCACCGTCGCATGGCTTTCCTCGATCGCAGTCTGGAGATTTTCCAACACACGATCGAGCACGGCGTTGAGATCGACGGCGCGTTTGACCTCGGCCCCGGCCTTCGAAGCGCGCGCGTAAGTCAGCAGGTCCTGGATCAGCTGGTGCATCCGCGTCGCGCTTTCGACGCAATAGCGGATGAACCGGTGGGCTTCGTCGTCGAGTTGCCCGGCGTAGCGGTCACGCAGCAGTTCGCTGAAGACGCGAACCTTGCGCAAAGGCTCCTGCAGATCGTGGGCCGCGGAATAAGCGAACTGCTCC
>JASHSD010000350.1 GCA_030036985.1 Bryobacteraceae bacterium | reverse complement strand
GTCGTCACCGTCTTCGAGCTTGAACGGGATGAACGTGTACGTCCACATCGATTCCGAACGGTGCGCCATCTTTGGCCGGAATCTAACGGCATCACTCACACGCATCCCGGTATTGCGCATCAATTCGAGTAGCAATCGGAACAGCGCGGGGTTTGTGGCGTAGCCCTTCGTTCCGCCACTCAGCCGTCCCGCCTCTTCGAGAATCCGTTTTACTTCGTCATCCTCGAACGGAACCACTTGCCGTTTCCTGGTCTTCACCTTCGGCAGCTTCACGAACTTGTCGATCCATCCACGGTCCATCGCGTCCACAAGGAAGTGTTTCAGCTTCGACATGTGGTTGCTCTTTGAACTGGGCTCCAGATCGCCCAGCGCGTACGTGTTGAAGTCCTTAACGAGGTTTGAATCGATCTGGCGGGCGTGGTGTTTGCCGTGTTTGTTCGCGTACTCCTGAAAGTTTGTGAGCGTCAGCCGATATTGGCCATGTGTCCGTTTGTTGATTTCGCCCTTCCGGGAGTCGATGTAACGTTGGACGCATTCTTTGATCGTCGGCCCATGAACTTCCGCGTCTTTGCCGTCCGCGACGGCAGCGCGGAACTTTGCTTCCGCAGTGGCCCAATCTCGCGTGCGAAGCGATTCCCGGTAATACTGGCCGCTGTCATCGGTGCCCTCAACCCAGATCGGACATTGGCAGTCCCGGTAGAACCGCTTCTCTTCAACAGCCAGGCCCAGCGAGTGGACCTTGCAGGGTTTCTTGGCGTTTTCAAGGGCGTGATGACGAACAAGCAGAAGGGGCATACGATCTGGATCGTAGCACTCCGATTCTTATAATTTCATGCGGGCTTTCGCATTAAATTTATTTCCACAGTCTAAATTATTTATTTTAAATGCTTGGCTCCCCGGCATGGATTCGAACCACGATTCACGGCTCCAAAGGCCGCTGTCCTACCATTAGACGACAGGGGAAAAAGGCGACGAAGGACTTCCTCAGTTTAACCCACGCGGCCGTTCAGCCGGCCGATTTACCGCGGATGCCTGGCGGGAACCAGTCGAAGTCGAATCGACCAACGGCCAAAGGCCGTTCAGCAGTTTTGAAGACTGCGCCTGCCACCGGACAGGATTGGCTCCCGTCTCGATTGTAAAAGGCGCCAAGCTCGCCTCATACTGGCATCAGCCATGCACCATCCCTCTCGCCACGAAAATCAAGTATTTCAAGGAACCGGGTGTCGGCTCGCGCGTTTCCGCCGAGGACGACATCCGGAACGCCTCGACGCAAAGGCGGGCGCGCGGTTTCAATGCCCCGTAGTTTTCTGTGGGGCCAGGCCTTCGGGCCTGCGGCCGGGCTTCTGCCCGGCCCGAAGCCGATCGAAACGACTATCTAACCCTCAGATTTGCCTGACTCCAAGCCGCCCGGAAGGGCGGCGGGCAGCGCCGAAGCGCCGGCCCCACAATTAAGGCGCGGCTGCCCTGACGCGGAAAAAGCAGGCACCCGGAATCAAAACGTGAATCGACCGACCAACTGGCCCTGGCGCGGGAGGTTGGCGCCCGTCTGGGATGCCGTATTGATCCATCCGAAGCCGGAGGCGATCGTCTCCCCCGCGGAACAGCCGCCGATGGCGCCGGTGGGGCCATAGCAGGTGGGCGCCGTCTGCGGGCTGGTTATGCTCGGGTTCACCAATTGAGTGCGATTGAAGATGTTGGTGAATTCCGCCCGGACAGCGAGGCTGTAGTGTTCTTTGATGCGGAACACGCGTCCGATGCCGAAGTTTTCCACTGGCCGGCGCTGCTGCCGGAGGGAACTGTAGTATTCCGGGCCGCCAGGCTGGCCGGGAGCGGGATTGGTCCACGCCGCCGGATTCAGAACAATCGTCGTCTGCGGGTTGAAGCAGTGGCAGTTGATGTCGACGTTGTAGATCGGCTGCCCGGTGGGGATCTGATACTGGCTGTTCGAAAGCGCGCTCGGGTTCACGAAGG
The DNA here is from genome assembly GCA_030036985.1 of Bryobacteraceae bacterium. Lineage (GTDB taxonomy): Bacteria > Acidobacteriota > Terriglobia > Bryobacterales > Bryobacteraceae > BOG-234. The sequence goes on along the minus strand of JASHSD010000350.1, from coordinate 2,437 downwards.
TGAGGTTGTTCAGAGTGGCGCTGGCGAGGGCGACTACGCCCTGGCGAAGTGCATCGGGGAGTACGACCAACCTTTCGTGACTCGCCTGAGCCTCGACTACAGGTTGCCCAAATGGGGGCCGAAGATCGTGTCGCAGGTCGTCCGCGACTGGACACTGGACGCATTCGGGGCGTGGGCCAGCGGACTGGCAAGCCGCCGGTTGGCCGTTGTCTGCAGCGAGTTATACCAGGTCTCGCCCAAGGGCGCTTCGATTACAGCGGGATTTGCGTTGAACTGCGGGAACGGTCTCAAAGACTGGGCTACGGTGGCGGTCAGCGGGAAGCCCGGGAACGGAAGACGATTCTGGAACGGTCCCGCGGCGGGCGAGCCGATGGGCGCCAGTAGAATCGCCAGGTTCGCCGGGTTGTTGAGGCTCAGTCCGTAACTGCTCAACAGCTGCGGGCTGAAGTAATTGTAATCGTTCATCATCCCGCCCGAGTCGTTATAGGTCGGCCACCAGACTCCGCGATTGCCCACATAAGCCGCGTCAACCACCAGATCATTGTTGATTTCGCGCTGGATGGTGAAACTGTATTGGTACTGACGGGCCGGTCTTCCCGCGTTCTGATCCATGTATTGCGGGGCGGAACCGGGAACGACTCCGCCGGTCGGATAGTACCCGGCGCTCAAATTCGGCCACGCAATCTGAGCGGCGGTGAGGGGCACGCCGCCGTCCGTCACGCCCTGGCCCAAGTCATGACTCCCTCGCCGGGAACGGTCGGACCGAAGGGATTGTTGGCGGTGGCGTTACCGGAGGCGTTGCCGAAAAGCTGGCCCGCGCCCACGCCGGAGTAGACGATACCGAAGCCGCCGCGAACCACGGTCTTCGGCACAGCCTGCCAGGCGAAGCCAAGGCGCGGTCCGAAAGCATAGGGGTAGTTTTTCGCAAATTGGCAATGGCAGGTTGCCTGGTAAATCGTCGCTCCGAGGTGGCCCCCGGCGCTGGGGTTAGGCAGGTTCGGGTCAAATTGCGGCGAACGGCCGTACTGCTCCGTATAATACGTCGAGTAGTCGTAGCGGAGGCCGTAATCCAGCGTGAATTTCGGCGTGATCTTCCAGCTGTCCTGCGCGTATAGTCCCAGTTCGTAATGCCCGAAACGCGAGTCGTAGGTAGGATTGATGTTGGCGTTGTCCACCGAGCCCAAAAGGAAACTGGCATAAGCGAAGCCCGGGGTATAGGTTCCTACGCCGCTGGCGACGCCCGCTCCATTCACAATGCTCACCTGGTAAGGCTCGGCTGTCTCCGCGGCGGAAAAGGCGAAGTTCTTTGTGGCGGTGCCCGTCTCGTAAAATCCGGCGAAGTCCAGGCTTCCGCCGAACTTGTAGGTGTGATTGCCCTTGACCCAGGTAGGCTGGCGATGTTGTTGAAATTCGAAAAAAGGTCGTCGGCGCGCGCCGGCGGTCCGAGGACCGAGGCGCCCCCAGCCAGGGAATTGTTGGTCCCGGTGACGTAGGGGAATGTCGTCGGGCTCGTAAAGGCCTGGCTGCACAGCCCCAGATTTCCGCAGGAATCGTATTGTGGGGTCACGGACGGCCGTCCCAGATCGTCGCGGTTGTAGCCGACGCCCAGGTGCAGCAGCAGCGTCGGTGTGATGGTGCGATCGTAGTTCAGGCGCTCATCCTGCGAATAAATTCCCGCGCCAAAGGTGCCGGAAATGGGTTGAGGCAGTCCGTCGTAGCCGTAGCATGTCAGGCAATAGCTGCCGGTGCGGCTCCAGTAGAAAGAAAGCTTGTCGTTGGGTCCGATGATCTGATCGAGTTTGAGAGATGGGATGAAGGTTGACCGGTGGGCATACTCGTTCTGCTGGTAGTTGTTGACGGGACTGTTGACATTGCACAGGCCGCCCGCAACGCAGAACGGCTGGGGGAACAGAGCCTGCATCTTGAGCGACATAGGATCCATCAGCGACGCGAGAATGGTGTTGTTCGGGAACGGTGTGGTGACAATCTGTCCGTTCGCCGCCGTTTGCCGCGTATAAGGGTTTAAAATCTCATTGGCCAGGACGGTGTTTCCCATCGGATCGGTTCCGATGCTGCGATCGCCCACAGCCGCCTCCGCGCCGCTGAAGTTGCCGGCCCGGTACGCCGCCGTGGGGACCGTTTCGATGGGCGACAAATAGTTGTTGTTTTGAAGGTACTGCTCCCAATTGAAAAAGAAAAAGCTCTTATTGCGGCCATTGTAGACTTTGGGAATCCGGATCGAGGCTGTAACGCGAACTGTGTAAATGGCGGAGCACTTACGTCACAACCCGTCGACAACCTCCAGTTTTAGACGATCGCCGAACAAGGCCACGAGCTGATTCATGACTATATCCCATCCCTGGCGGCGAGACCAGCGATTGGAAAAGTTGCGGATATTCAGGAACAGGATTTTGAGCACGGCGTCATCGTTGGGGAA
>JASHSD010000349.1 GCA_030036985.1 Bryobacteraceae bacterium | reverse complement strand
CCTGCTGCTATCCGCAGCCGCGGCCGTCTTCGGCATCGCGCTAGCTGTTGGCGCTGTGTATTGGTTCCGGACCGTCAATCCGATCGAACTCCCGCCCGCGACTGTGGTTCGGGTGGATGCCCGCATTCTCGCGTTCACGGTGCTTCTAAGCGCCGCAACCGCCATTCTCTTCGGCCTGGCGCCGGCGTGGAAAGCATCGCGCACCGACCTCAACACCGCGTTGAAATCCGGCGGGCGCTCGGCATCGCGCGATGCACGCACGCAGCGCTTCGGGAATTCGCTGATCGTGGCCGAGGTCGCGCTCACGATGATCCTTCTGGCGGGCGCGGGGCTTCTGATACAAAGCGTCGAAAAATTCGCCGCCGCGCCGTTGGGATTTCAGCCTGATGGTCTGCTCACCACCAGTCTGCGGCTGCCCCAGGCGGCTTACGAGAAACCGGAACAGCGCCTGCGTCTGTACGACCGGCTGCTGGATCGACTGCACGCAACGCCCGGAATCTCCGGCCAGGCTCTTTCGACCTCGCTGCCAATATACGGACCCGGCGCCGTCGTGACCTTGGCCGTGGAAGGCCAGCCCGACCCCGCGGCAAACAGCGTCATCGATGTCGGCACGCAAACCGTCAGCGAGGATTATTTTCAGACGATGAGAATTCCCCTGAAGAGAGGCCGTTCTTTCGATTACCACGACGGCGACTACCACAACGGCGACAACAGCGAGCCGGTCACGGTGATCAATGAAGCCCTCGCCGCGAAGTATTTTCCGGGGGAAGATCCCATCGGGAAACGCATTCGCGATTTCGAAGGACCCGCGAACAAGACGCCATGGCTCCGCATTGTCGGCGTGGTGAGCGACGAAAGGCGCACCGCCATCAGCGCCGAGATGAGCTGGGCGGCGGCGCCGGTGATGTACCGCCCGTGGCGTCAGAACCCGCAGATATCCGCGGTGCTCCTTCTCCGCTCGTCGATCGAAGGCTCGGCTGCGATCAGAGCGATTCAGCGCGCGTCCGGCGACCCGGATGTAGCGGTCAGCGATATGGAGACGCTGCCTCACGCGCTGGCGAAGATCCTCGCGTATCCGCGGTTTCGGGCAGTGCTGCTGGCGGGATTCGCGTGCCTGGCGTTGTTGCTCGCAGTGGTGGGGCTTTATGGCGTATTGTCCCGGCTGGTCTCGCGCCGCACGCAGGAGATCGGCATCCGCATGGCGTTGGGCGCGCGGCGGTCGGACGTTGTCGCGATGGTGGGGAAACAGGGGATGATGCTTGTCGGAATCGGAGTGGCGCTCGGGCTGATCTCGGTTTACGGGCTGACCCGATTGCTCGCCGCGCTGCTCTATGGCGTGAGCGCGACCGATCCGGCGACGCTCACGCTGGTTACGCTGGGGCTGATTGCGTCAGCCGGCCTCGCGATGTTTCTGCCGGCGCGGCGCGCCACACGGGTTGATCCCATGATCGCGCTGCGTGACGAGTGAACTCATGTTCGAGAATCGGTCCAATCGCGAACGCGACCTCGAAGAAGAAATTGAAGCGCATCTGCGGCTGGCCGAAGCCGATGGCCACACGCCCGAATCGGCGCGCCGCGATTTCGGCAACATCACGCTGATCAGGGAACAGGCGCGCGAAATCTGGGGCGTGAACCGGATGGAGGATCTTATGCACGATATTCGCTACGCTATTCGCCAACTGCGCAAAAGCTCCGCCTTCGCGCTGACGGCGATTTTTTCGATTGCCCTTGGCATCGGCGGCACGACGGCGATGTTCACGGTGATTCGCGCCGTGCTGCTGAAGCCGCTGCAGTACCGGGATGCGGACCGGCTGGTGGTATCGAACGGCCTGACTTCTGTTCGGTACGACGAGACCAAAACGGCGGTGCGCTCCTTCGATGAGATCGGCGATTTTCTGAACGGCGCGGATAATGTCGCGCTATCGGTCGGAGCGAGTCCCGAGGTGTTGAAAGAAGCGCGCGTGTCGGCGAATTTTCTGCGCATCCTCGGCGTTGAGCCGCTGGTCGGGCGCGGTTTTCGCGCGGAGGAAGATACGCCCGGCGGGCCGGACGTGGCGATGATCAGCGCCGATTTGTGGCGCCACCGGTTCGGCGGCGATCCCTCAATAGTTGGAAGGACAGTGACGCTCGCGACGTGGGCATACACGATTACCGGCGTGCTGCCACCGGGCTTTGCGTTCCCCTTTCCCGGCGTGGACGTCTGGGTCACGCGGCCCGCGGAGTACATCAATACCACCAGCCCCATGCTGGCCGCCTTCGGACGTCTGAAGCCAGGCGTCTCCATCGTTCAGGCGAATGCCGAATGGATTGTTTTGAAGAACCAGTACGCCAAAGCCTATCCCGGTATGCTGGACGCGAAGCCGGGCAGGGTCGACAGCTTGACTCCGATGAAGGACAAGCTGGTGACCGACGTTCGATCCATGCTCTGGATGCTGTTCGGCGCGGTCGGCTTCGTGCTGCTCATCGCGTGCGCGAATGTGGCGAGTCTGCTGCTTTCGCGTTCGGCGTTTCGGTCCCGCGAGTTGGCCGTGCGCGCCGCGCTCGGCGCGGGGCGGCAAAGGATGGTGGCTCAGATGCTGACGGAAAGCCTTCTGCTCGGGCTCGCCGGAGGCGCTTTGGGCGTGCTGTTCGCTGTCCTGAGTCTGCGCGGACTCGCGAGCATGACAGAGCTGAACCTGCCGCGAATCGGCGAAATTCACGTGGACGGCATGGTCCTCGCATTCGCCGTGATGCTCTCGGTTCTCACCGGAGTGCTTTTCGGTCTGGCTCCCGCGCTCGGCGCTTCGCGGCCGGACCTGATCGGCGTGTTGCGCGCAAGCGGCGAGGGCGCGAGTCCCGCCGGATCGCGGCGCGTGCTCCGATGGTTCAACCTTCGGGGACTTCTCGTGGTGGGGCAGTTGGCGCTGTCAGTCGTATTGCTGATCGGCGCGACACTGCTGATGGAAAGCCTTGCTCGTTATCGCCGGGAGGACGTTGGTTTCAACACGACGCATCTTCTCACGATGCGAATTTCCCTGCCGCCGGCTCGTTATGGCACGCCCAGGAAGACCGCGGCGTTCCACGAGGAACTGGTTCGCCGCATAGAGGCAATCCCAGGCGTACAAGCCGCTTCGGTAATGTTCTTCGTACCCATGACAACTTTCGCCGGGATGCCGATACAGGACGCGGCCAAGCCGCGATTGCAGCTGAACCAACGAATCATCGCGACCATCCAGAACGTTTCTCCCGACTATTTCCGCACCATGGGGATTCCTCTGCGGCATGGCCGCGAATTCACCGAGCGCGACAAGCTCGACGCGCCTCTGGTCGTTATTGTCGATGAAAGGCTCGCTCACGATTTGTGGCCGGACGGCGCAGACCCTGTCGGCCGCCGCGTACTGCTCGGCATGAACCCCCGGTCGTTGGAGGTCGTCGGGCTCGTCGGAGCGGTTCACCAGAATCTGGAAATCCCCGGATGGCCGGGTATCTATCGGCCGGATGCGCAGAGTCCTCAGTTGGCTGTCGGATTCGCGGTCAGGACCTTGGGCGATCCGGCGCGGTTCGTCAATCCGATTCGCAAACAGGTGCTGTCCATGGATCGCGATCAGCCGATTTCGGAAGTGAAAACCATGGATGAATTGAAGGACGCCGAACTCGGACAGCGCCGTCTGATCCTGATTTTGCTCGGCTCTTTCGCGGGCACGGCATTGCTGCTGGCGCTGATCGGAATCTATGGTGTGATCGCGTACTCGGTGGCGCAGCGCACGCGGGAATTGGGCATTCGCCAGGTCATCGGAGCGCAGCGAAGCGACATCCTGCGACACGTGCTGAAGCAGGGTTTGTGGCTCGCGCTGACCGGCGTCGCGGCGGGAATTGGCGGGGCATATGCGCTCACCGGAGTCATGAAGAGCCTGCTGTTCGGGGTGGGCGCCACCGATCCGGCGACGTTTTCGGCGATCGCGGTGCTGTTTGTCGTGGTCGCTCTGGCTGCTTGTTACATCCCCGCGCGCCGCGCCACGCGCATCGATCCGATGGCTGCGTTGCGGGTCGGGTGAGGTTCCGTCAAGCGCCGAGATGAGTCTCGGCGCGGCAAGCACGAGTGCTTGCGCCACGATGACGGTCGGCATCATACATTTAGTTGAAGACGCGACTAAAGTCGCGTGTCCGATGGATTCGATCATTCTGTGTCACCACCCCCGCGATCGCGCCTTCGTGCATGAGCTCGCGAATTTCCTGGAAGT
>JASHSD010000019.1 GCA_030036985.1 Bryobacteraceae bacterium | reverse complement strand
GCGCTTGGTCGACCATCGCCGCTATGGGCGGTTCGGCTTCCGGTCCACGCATCGCAGCCCTGGAGCTGCGCGAGAGTGCCAAGGCGCTTTCCGTCTGGGATGGACCGGACGGTATCGAAATGGGTCTGGTCGCCGAGATAAGGCGGCTGACCAATGTTATACGGCCAGCGGAAGGCGGTGGCTGGGAGCCGGTGCCGCTGATGGATGCTGTTGCCGATGGCACGCTCACCGCCGAAGACCTTAACGAGATTGAAGGCGTCGTCACTTTTTTTATCTTGGCCTCAGCGATGCAGTCGCGCCGCGCCCTGGGGATGACCCTCGAATTCCTGGCGGCCGCCTACGCGGCGCGGACTACCTCGTCGAATTGCTCGGAGTGGGTCGCTTCCTCGCGGACCTCGACCGAGGGATCGATTACTGCGCCCTCGCCGACGAATACGAGCGTGACCAGCGCGCCGAACGCCGCCGCCCCGGGCCAGGTGGCGAGTCAGTCGCCGCTAGCATATTAGATTGGGCGTGCAGCGAGGGCTTTCGCGAGTTCTTCCGTCGCGTGCCGAGATGCGATTACCACACTGCTCACGAATGGCGCCAGCGGTACATCCTTAGGGCGCTGGCTGGGCCTGGAAGTCGGTAAGCGCCGCCGTGACTCTCATGCTGCTTCGCGTTCCCAGCCCCGTTCGGTCTCGCAAAGCCTAATATCTTCCAGGGCTGCGATCCGGTTTTCGATCTCGTCGAGTTCGGTCATATCGGCCTTGAGCCCCGCCTCGATCAGTCGGCGGATCGCAGCTTCAGGCGGCGCGCGCTGGGGTCAAGAAGGGCCTAAGCGCGATGCTTCATCGGCTCGCTATAGCCTTCTATGTAGAAATTATGGGCATCTGCGTCGATCCCGGCGCCGATATCGCCGGCGATATCTCGGGCTTGATGCGGGGTCGGGTGGTAGCAGAAGACAGCATCAGGATCGTCGGCGTCGATCGCCACTATGGTCTTGATGTATGAGAGCGCGGTATCGGGGATTTCGAACTCGATAGCGACACGCCGAGAGGTCCGATCATAGCCGACAAGCCGATGGTGGACCTGTTCAGGCATATCGCCGCTGTTCTGGTTCTTCCTCGTCGGTATCGAAATCGGTTTCGATCGTTGCCGGGATGAGCTTTGCAACTTCAGAAAGCACACGAGGGACCGATGGCCGCTTGGCGCCAGCACGGCCATGCCAGAACAGCGCAATATCGGCTTTCAGGCCCCTGTTGTGGGCGAGCAGGGCATGAAGCTTGACAAGCGGTCCGACATCCTGTCGGCCCGGAACCAGAACGCCAAGAATATGGGCTATGTGGTGGGCAAGATTGGCGCTGGCCACCAGATCTTCGGTCGAGAGCAGCCATACACCGGACCGCGCGACAATCTCGCCTGCGCGTCCCCGCGGTGGGGAGCGATCACCCTTTCGGTGTGCCGTTGTCGGCACCACGTGCATAATTCGCGTTACCTGATCCGGGTCAAGACCCTCTCCCCGAACCCTCAGAGACGCATATGTAATCCGCGTTTCAGGCCCGTCATGTTTCATCATGGACGTTCCCCAGTTCGTCGCCGCTCGCATCTGTGACCTTGCCATCGTCGTAGATGATAACGCGATCCGTCGGCTCTAGGCCCCATCTTCTTTTCAGGCGATGAATGGCGTTGCGAAGCTGCCATTCTTCGATACCGAGAGCTTCGCTGACGTATCGCGTGGAGTTCCGGAGGCGATCCCAGATTATTTTCGAAGGCATAGCCGCAAGTTCTCGGCCACACGATCAGCTTTTCGGCCCGCGGATCGGTATCTGGTCCTTTGCGAGCCCAGTCTCTATAAGCCGCCGTATCGCTTCCGAGCGGTTTGGTAAATCCGGCTGTCGACGGCGCCATTCATCAACGGCCGCGAGTTGCGGTTTGGTGATAACGAGCTGGAGACGTTGATCGAGCGGTGATGGCATTTCCCGAGAATAGCAAATTCTCTCGGGTGTGTAAATTACACTTGCTGTCCGTGGCTCGGGTGTGTATGGTGTTCATGTCGGCCGGACGGAGTGTTGGAAGCGCCCCATCCGGCCTAACCCGAACCCCGGAGGCACCCGTGGCCCGAGCTATCTCAATTATCGCCCCGATCACGTCATTCAACAACCGTTCGGTCGGCGACCTGGTCGACGAGCTGGGCTCGCTCAAAGCCGAGATCGCGGAGCTGGAGGCCCGCGAGAAGACGCTCCGCGACGAGCTGGTCGCACGCGGCGCCGGCGAGGTCGACGGCGATCTCTACCGCGCGACGGTTTCCGAGGCGGTTCGCTGGACGCTCGACTCGGCGAAGGTGAAGGCCGAGATGGGCGAGCGCTGGTGGACCGCGCGGTGCCGCCGCGCCCTCGTGACGACGGTCAGCGTCAAGGCGCATGCCGCCTCCCGCCGTGCAGCGTGAGGGAGGGCGAGATGGCCGGATCAGCCCGCGGATCGTAGCTTCACGCCGCCGTCGATGAACTCGACGCCGGCAGCCTCCAGGGCGCGCTGAATGGCGGCGACGGTCGATGGGTTCGCCGTCGTCTTCTCGTTCTCGAAATTGATGATCGTGTTGCGAGACACCTGCGCTTTAGCCGCGAGTTCGGCGGCTCCTAAGCGTAGAAACGCACGGGCGGCTCGCAATTGGCCCGGCGTCACGACGTGCGGAATGCCCAATAATGGGCTTGACGACAAATTATCCATGCACAATAGTGTGCATGAAGCACAATTCGTTGGCAAGTGGGCATACCGGCTCCTTGCTTTCGAAGCCTCTCGGCGGCGGTTCGACGATTGGACCCGCTAGCCGCCGCCGAGGGGACGCGCCGCAGACCGGACCTCACATCCGGCGCGCGGATGTCTCAACCACCTGGCTAAGAGGTGATCATGACAACTCAAAACATAGTGCCATTTTTGTTTGAGGGCGAGAGCTTGGTCCGGGTTGCCGATGTTGATGGCGCTCCGTGGTTTGTTGCTGCCGATGTCTGTGCCGTGCTCGGCATCGTCAAGCATCGAGACGCTGTCGCACGACTTCAAGACGACGAGACCCGTCCAGTAATAGTGGACGGGAATGCCGGACCCAGGGAGATGACGGCGGTCTCCGAGAGCGGCCTGTATGCGCTTATCATCCGCTCGCGGAAGCCCAGCGCCGTCAAATTTCGCCGCTGGGTGACCGGTGAGGTGCTGCCCTCTATCCGCAAGACAGGTCGGTACGCAGCCGATGACGCCGCCAAAATTGAAGCGCCTCCGACGCCTCGCGAGTTCCCGAACTGGTCGCCGGAGGAATGGCGGCTGAAGCTGGCGACGGCGAACGTCTACGACCGCGGCTATGGCAAGCTGGCGATGCAGTGGATCATGCGCACAAAGCTCGGCTTTCCGGTGCCGCCGCGCTCAATCCTGACTGCCGCCCAGCAGATGGAGATGTTCGAGGACGAGGCCATGGGGCCGAACGGCGCCTTCTCTGAAGGGGAGGCCGGCAATGCGTGACCCGATGCCGCAGGCTGACGCTGTTCTTACCACACTCGACCCCTTCGCGCTCGGCGGACGTGCCGAGGACCCAACGCCCGCGGAACTGTGGGCGCAGTACAAGGAGATCGACAGCCGCCTCGATGTGCTGGAAGAGCAGGGTGATATGCGCGGCGGCGAAAGCGATCGGCTGATCAAACAACAGGTCGCGATCGAGGAAAAGATTTCGGCCGCGGTCACGAGTGATCCGGCGTCGCTGATCGCTCAGATGCGGTTGCTCGTCCAATATGCGCAGCATTTTGATTGGGGCGAGTGCGAGGAAACCATCGCGGAACGCGTCATCGCCGGCCTTGAGAGGCTCGACCGCCACGGCACAATGTCGGTCGCGCTTCGCATCCCGAGCGAAGACCCCGTCGCTCCGCTTGCTGCAGAGCGGCATCGGCTGAATGCGGAAGGCACGAAGATCGTGGCATGGGGCAGCCAGCTATACGCGGACGATCCTCGCGAAGCCGAATACGACGCGCAGATAAACCCGATCTGGGACGCTCTCAGTGATGTCGAGGCCGAGATGATGGAAACGGTCGCTACCACGAAGGCCGGCCTCATCGCGCAGGTGGACCTGCTGCACGAGCGGCTTGATCTGGACGACCGGCCGTTCGTCGAGACCCTGAAAGCCGGCATCGCCGGACTGCGCACCACGAATTCCTGAATACCCGCTTGGTCGCGGGGATGCACGATTTCCGACCTCTCCAATGGGGCCGGGAATCGTCCTTTGGGCGATTGCCCGCATCGTGCCGGGTCGGCCAACCCGGCTCCATTGGAGACTGAAGATGAATGACAACGTGACGCCGTTTCTGCTCGAAGGCGAAAACCTCGTGCGCGTCG
>JASHSD010000018.1 GCA_030036985.1 Bryobacteraceae bacterium | reverse complement strand
GGGTTGGGCTGCGTTGGGGGATGCCATGCGTTTTTCTATGTTGCATGGGTTGGGTGGGGGATTGGGCTGGGGATGGGGTAAGTGCTTTGCTTTCAATGGGAATATCTTGAAATTTGGCGTGAACGGTGGTCGCGCCTTCGCTTTTCGCTGGTAGAATCAAGTTGCATGCCCAAGGCTCTGAGTGCGGATGACATCCTGCCGCTCGTCGCGACATTGACGCCGCGAGAGCGGGTTCGTTTGCTCCGCCTGATTGCCTCTCAGCAGGGATCCGATTCTTCTGTGTACGCCGCAACGCCACCCGGGCCAGACGAGTTCCAGAGTGACGACGATCTGCTCTCGTGGGATGCCGAAGGCTGGGAACAGTTCAGTTGAGCCGCGCGGCAATGGGTCCGGCGGGCTTGCCCACGGCGTGTTTTGACATAAGAAAACTGAACTGATCCGTCGAAGGTCTCCACAAACGCGTTTCGAGACTGTCGCGTGCGCTCGCCAACCTGTGTATGTGGCGTAAGCTGCTACGATGTAGGGGTTTTGTCGCGGTGATCAGAAATGGCATATAAGCAAGACCTGCGTGCGGCGGCCCGCCGCCACCTTCGGGCGGCTCAGGTCCTCCATGAACACGCTGGCCCCGGCAGCCAGCCCGGATGTAGCGCCGTAGCAGGGTACCTCTTCGGCATTGCGGGTGAACTCGCAGTTAAGCATCTTATGAGCGACAGTGGGATGCGGCCGCTACCGCCGACTGATCGCCGTGACGATCCGTTTTTTGCGCATTTTCCTGTGCTAAAGAAGATGCTGGCGACGGCCCAAGGGCGCCGTTCCGGAGAACTGCGACGCCTATCTGAGGATTCCCGGCTATTCCAGAATTGGGACACCACAATGCGATACGCACCAACCGCGGAGATTAGCACGACGCGGATAACAGCTTGGAGAGTCTCTGCTGAGGAACTGGTCGGCAGGATGGAGATGGGATGAACGGGCGCAGTGAGATCTTCTTTGATTCAGCCGTACCCGCATTGGTCGAGGATATCGCCGCGCAGTTCGGGCCTGAAGTACTCGAGAACGGACTGGTCGTTCGCGACACCAGCGGACGCGTACGCTTTCTCAGTTCTGAGACGTCCCCCCCGGACGAAGTACGTGCCAAGATCGAAGAAAGGCTTACCAGCGTTCTTGGCGGATACAGTCGGGCAGACGGTGTGATCGCTTTCAGCGATGAACCCGGTGTTCAGCCGCTGTTGAGGGACCCAGCGGCCTTCCCTATGGAGCATGGGCCGTTAAGCTTTCGCCTCTTGGACAGGCGTATCGTTGGATCCGCTTGGCTTGACGCTCCCCAAGAGCAAGAGGCCCGGCCACCACGGATTGTCTTTGCCAGCCTAAAGGGGGGTGTGGGTCGATCAACGGCAGTCGCGGTAACGGCGTCGGACCTTGCACGCCGCAATCGGAACATATTGGTGATTGACCTCGATCTTGAGGCTCCCGGCCTCGGGGACATGCTCCTTGACGACGAGCGGCTACCGCGCTTTGGCACCGTTGACTACCTCGTCGAGGATGGTCTCGTCGGAGTCCCGGATCGATATCTTTCGGAGTTTGTTGGAACGAGCGGGTTGACCACGGCTTCCGGGGGGCGTGTCGACGTCTTGCCAGCGCTCGGCAGGCAAGATCTCGTTTATCCGGGCAACACGCTCGCCAAACTTTCTCGCGCCATGATCGACGATATTGACATCAATGGCGTCACCGTCCCGGTCGCTGTGCAGATCGCTGAGATGATTCGCCGTTTTACCAGCCGAGACTCCTATGACGCTGTGCTGATCGATAGTAGAGCCGGTTTGTCGGAACTGGCCGCGCCCGCTATCTTGGGCCTCGGGGCGACCGTACTTCTTTTCGGTACCGCTCAGCGGCAAACGATTCGAGGCTATGCCGCGCTATTTGCCGCGCTTAAGGCGCTCGCACAGAGAGACCGCGCGGCGGGAAAGCGGGCAGAATGGCGGCTTATGTTCAAGGCGGTTTATGCCAAGGCGGGCCTGGACGAATCGACAGAAGCCCGCTATCGCGACGACCTGTATGAGCTTTTCGCGGACAATTTTTATGAGGCTGATGACCCCGAGCATCCCAACGCCGATGCCGTCAGCTTTAACATTGATGACCGGAATGGCCCGCATTGGCCATTGATTATCCCTTTCACCCAGAATCTGATCGACTTCGATCCCGTTCGAACGCCAAGCCATCTCAACTCCGCATTTTATGAGCAGGCGTATCGGCCGTTCCTGGATGCCATCGATTCGATAATCGCCTTTGACGGTCCATCTCTTCAAGATCCGGAGAATGAATTGTGAGCCGAGCGGAGGATCTCGACCTGGCATCGATCCGCCAAGCAATGGCTGCCTTCGAGATCTCGCCTCGCGTCGAGCCGAACGAAGAGATTGATCTCGATCGCGTTTTTTTTCCAGATGGGCACCGCGGCGTCCTCGATATAAAACGTCAACTTGTTGTTGGCAACCGCGGTATGGGGAAAAGTTTTTGGACCCATGCGCTGACAAATTCAGCCGTGCGCGAAAGACTTGCGCGCACCTACTTGTTCCCAAAGCTTGCAAAGACGAATGTGGTCATCGGATTCAACGGTTCGATTAAGCTCAGTAACGTTGCGCCAACAATTGAGGAGATTCAGGCAGCGAGAAACGTCGGCCACGATCCTGAACTAATCTGGCGAGCGGTCATCCTGCGTGCGGCCCGCTCTCTTCGGCCGGTCGGAACGCCTCCGAGTTTCAGGAATGCCCTCGGCCAACTCCAGTTCACGCCGGGTGACTATGCTAGGGAACTGACGGCGGTGGACGATGAAATGGCAAAGCGCGGATCCTCGGTTCTGGTCGTCTTTGACGCGCTGGACCGCCTCGCTCCGCAGTGGGGGCCAATCCGCGAGATGACAAAGGGGCTGCTCCTTACCGTGCTTGGTCTACAGTCATTTCGCAGCATTAGAGCTAAGGTGTTCATGCGCGTGGACCAGTTCGCCGATACCGAGTTGTTCCGGTTTCCTGACAGTTCGAAGATCCGCAACGACCGCGTGGATCTGGCATGGCATCCGAACGAGCTTTACGGACTTCTGACTTTTGAGTTGTCGCGCCAACAGGAGGCGGCCCGGACGCTCGACGATCTCGCTGCGCGCCTTGACGTGCATTTCGCGCTGCCGACTGGCGGTCGGCTGGATGCTGCTCCCCACGATCAGGAAGCCCTTGTCACGGCGATCGCGGGTGAATATATGGGCAAGGATCGTAAGCGAGGCCGCGTTTACACTTGGGTCCCGTTGCACCTTGGCGACGCAGCCAACAACTGTTCGCCCCGAACATTCCTGACTGCGTGGAAGACTGCCGCTGAGCATGTGCCGTCGCCTCCGAGGCTTGCCGTCGATTACCTTGGCCTCAATGAGGGGGTTCGCCGCGCCTCCAGCGCCAGATTGACTGAGCTCCGGGAAGATTACCCTTGGATCGATCTGGCTCTGGAGCCCCTTCGGCGGCAGTTTGTACCAATTCAAAAGGCCGATCTATTTCAGCTGTGGAGCGATCAGCACGTAACCGAACGGATCGTAGAGCAGGCAAGCGGCCAAGACGTGCTCGCGCCGATTGGTATGTTCATTGAAGACAACCAAGACGCTCTCTTGCAGACAATGACTCAGATCGCCGTAATGGAAGAGCGTGCCAATGGAAAGATCAACGTCCCGGATATTTTCCGCGTCGAAGCGGAGATCCTCCGCAAGGGCGGTGTAGCCGTGCCGCGAAAGGGCTAATCGGGGCTAATCGCGGTTCCTTTAAGCCGCTTCTAAGCGGCTTCGGAGCGGTGCCGATTCGAAGCCGGGGATCTGGTCCGGAGGCTATACTCGTCACAGGAACCGCGCCATGGCTACCACCCGGCGGCGCGTGGTTGATTCCGCCGGCGCACGGAGGGTTTGAGATCGAACATTGCCACAGAGATGCCCCCGATCGCTGGAAAGCGAATTGTCGGCCATTGGGCGGTCAGTGCCAGCGAAGGAGTGGGCGAAGGTTCCTGACGATTACTTCGCCAACCTCGATCATTATCTGCTCGGCACGCCGAAAGAGAAGTGAAGCTGGTCTTCGCGGACACGCTCTACTGGGGCGCGGCGCTGAATCCACGGGATCAGTATCGCGCCGAGTGACCGGGCACGGTTCAGGAGGAGTTGGGGATGATCAAAACCGCGCGTGGAGAGCGCTCCAGTTCCGCTATCAGAATGGCGTGGCGGCGCAGCAGTTCTTCTACGCAGGATGTTCGGTAGTTGCAGTTTTCAAGCCGCACGACCCTCGGCGGGGCGCCTCGGGTCGATGCGAGTTCAAGAAAATCCGCGTCGGCCGTTACGATGATGAACCCGTTCGATCGAGCGTGCTCCCAAATGATCTCGTCCGCGGTGAACCGCGCAAGGCCCGTCTCGAAAACGTGCGCTGAGTCGGGGAAGAGGTCCGCCAGGCGGCGGGCGAGCTTGGGCGAGAGATTCGCGGCGAAGAGAAGCTTCAGTGCGCCCTGCGCTGCCGTCCGGTCTGCGAGGCATACGCGTAGACCGCCGGAAAGTCGGCCTTTTCCAGGTATGGATAGTCCTGCAGAATCTCGTCTTCGGTCATGCCGGAGGCGAGCATGTCCAGGACGTCCCACACGGTCACGCGAAGCCCGCGAATGCAGGGTTGGCCGGAACGTTGGCCGGGCACAATCACGATTCTGGAAAGATCGGCCTTATCGATCGTCGCCATGGCTATGATTATCTCCTGTTTGGAGTGGCGGATTTGGAAGGCGAATCTCTGCGTTAGACTTCAGGTATGGATCGGGTTGAAGAGATTGAAGCCGCAATCGACGGCCTGCCTCCCGAGGAGTTCAGGCGGATTGCACAGTGGTTTCGCGAGCGCGACCAGGCGCTTTGGAACGCGCAACTGGACGCCGATTCCCAATCCCATAAGCTGGACTTCCTTTTCGATGAAGCCGAGGCGGAGTCGAGCCAGGGGCTCCTGCGGGATTGGCCACCCGCCAGGTGAAGTCCGTCGGAACCCGCAGATTTTGGAAGCTGTTCCACAATCTGCCAGCGGACGTGCAGAATCTCGCGAGGAAGAATTATCGGCTCTGGCGGGGAAATCCGAACCATCCGTCGCTTCATTTCCGGCGGCTGCAGGGTGGTGGAGACCGGTTCACAATTCGCATCGGCGATCACCATCGGGCGCTCGGCCGGGTGAATGCGGATACGATCCTCTGGGTCTGGATCGGAACCCATGCGGAGTACAACCAGCTCGTCAGGACCGAGTAGCGATTGGAGGGCGAGGCCGGAAAGTTGGCTGGAAGTTTCCGCCATTCGGTTCTCAGCTTCACTGACCGAATATCATCTTACCGATTTCGTTTCCGAGCCGCTCGACTTCGCCCGGATCGGTGGATTCCCGATATTGTCGGATTTTTTGCGTGAAGTGGTCGCGTTTTTGCTGCTCAGCCTCGAGGCCGTACCTGAGCAGCCGCGTGAGAAAAGCGCTCCGGCTGACACCGGCGCGTTGAGCCCTCGCTTCGATTTCCCGCAACATCTCGTCGCTGACCGGCACGCTCACCCTGGATGGGGCGGACTTTTCTTCCGGGTGGATAACAGCGCTCTGTCTCGCCATGATTCATTGTGAATCAAAATGAAGCGATGTGTCAACACAGACTCCGCTAACAAGGCGAGATGACCGACAGGCCCGGAATGTCCTCAAGGTCGCTGTCTCTGGTGCGAGTTTCGCTCCAAGCGCCGGCACCGTGGCCGCCACCCACAAGTCGTTTTCATCCAGTGCGAGGCCGCGCTTGCGATCGAGACCGGACAGCCAGGTCTCAATCCGCCGGTCCGACCTCATCAGGTCGCTGATTGCGTTCGTATCCAGAAGATAAATCACCTCTGGTGCGGCTCGTCGAATGGGCCATCGTCGCGCACGGGCAGCCGGCCCGAGCGAATCGCGGCTTCCAGATCATCCACCGCTTCCGGGCTGGGATGAGGGAGATTCTGAAGAGCCCGCAGGAGAATCTCGGGCGAACTGGTTTCGGCGCCCCTGTCGAGCGTGAGCAGCAGGCGCAGGTTCTCCACGGCGAGTTGTTCAACCGTCTTGTTCCGGCCGGCGGCGATGCTCGCGAGGCCGCGCGCGACATCTTCCGGGATCTGAATCGTCATCTTTGCGCTCGTTTCCATTGTCTCAATTTCGCTGCGCTGTCTCGCAGGTTTTTGGAGGAAGTCGTCCCGATTGCAGGTGAGCAGCACACTGCCACGCTCGTGGGCAAACTGCATTACGGCTTCATCGGAAGCAGGTATCTCAGATCTTCCGGCACGTCGTGATCGAGGAGGAACTTCACTCGGACGCGGGCGCCATTTGGCGGGCGACGAGAAGGTCGATCTCGCCGCGGTGATCTTCATACCAGGCGAGGCATTCGTAAACCTGGGATCGGGTGAGTTGCGGAAAGCAGTTTGCCGTCACAGTTTCACCCGTTTCGCCGTTTTGAAGCAGGCCAATGACGTCGTGCACTGCAATGCGGGTCCCTTCTACTGTGGGATTGCCGCTCCGCACGCCCGCCGAGCGGACGATGTAGCGATAAGTTTGGGAGATAGGCCCCATGACCCGATGTTAGGGTTCGTCGCTCGAGGTGTCAATCCCGGTCAGTATAGGAGGTGAACCGCGCGGGCCAGGGAGCGCGGCCGTCCTGCTCTCTCTTTTCTCCCGGACAGTATAATTGGATGCGCGAATGGAAGAATCGGCGATTCTGGTCGATCCGGAGGTCATGAGCGGAACGCCGTGCTTTCGCGGCACGCGGGTTCCGTTCCAGAATCTGATCGATTATCTTGAGGGCGGTCATTCCATCGGCGAATTCCTCCGGCAATTTCCCGCGGTCTCGCGCGAATTGGCGGTTCAGGCGCTCGAAGAAGCGAAGGAATCGCTGCTCGCCAGAATCGCGTGAAGATCCTTCTGGATGAGTGCCTGCCACTCGATTTCCGGCACAGCTTTCCCACTCACGAAGCTCACACGGTCCAGTATGCGGGTTTGAAAGGCAGGAAGAATGGCGAACTTCTGACTGCCGCGGAATTGGCCGGCTAC
>JASHSD010000348.1 GCA_030036985.1 Bryobacteraceae bacterium | reverse complement strand
AACGGGCGGCGTTTCATGATCTGCGGTCACGCCCCGCGTCTCAACGAACGGCCAAAGCGTGGCCTTACAGATTGCCGCGCTCACGGCCGCTGGCGCCCTCAAGGTTTCTAAGAGGAGACAGCCGGAGGAGCCAAAGTCGACCGGCGCGAACTTCGCCGCGTCATTGACGCGCTCGACCGCGGCGGCTTTAGCTCGTGTCCCGGCTCGACTCCTGACGAGATCGGCTACGGCCGAAACCGATGCGGTAAAGCGACTTGGTATCCAAGGAAGGAACACGATTTCTAACCAAATCGTGAAGATGCGCTGCCTGACTGGGGGACAGATACGCGAGAGGGATAATGACCGACGAGCCCGGGTGGAGAATCAGGCACCAGATATCCGGTCATTTCTTTTCTCGTAAGAAAACCCGGCCACCGGATTTCTGAATGGCCCAGTTCAGACGTGACGGCCAAGTGATCGTCAAACACCTCATAGCGGGTCTTCACCAGCGCGGATGGGGTAAGGCGAAACCGGCGGACAGCCGCTCTTTGGAACGCGCCTGTCGCGAACGTTCCGAGGTAGATGAGCAAAGCACCGGCAGCCATGACCGTAGTTGCTACGCCAGACCGCTCCGGTTGCGCGATGATCCCGGCCATTCCGGCAAAGGCTACGACAACCCCGGCGGGAAGGTACCTCCGCCGCCTGCGGGCCGACACTTCGTTATACATGCCGGCAATGTCCTTTTCTGTGAGTTGGAAGGAAAACTCGACTCGCGGCTCCGGCTCTGGAATGTTCAATCTCCTTTACCCCAGCAGGAAAACCGCCGTCTGTGCCATCAGATTCGGGAATTTCTCCACCCGGCGCGCGCCGGAAAGAAAATACCGCCGCTCGATCGGAAACCCGTTATCGCGGCAGAGATCCTCGAAATCGTTGATGCTCAGGAAATGAATATTGGGCGAGTCGTACCAGTTGTGCGGAAACAGCTTCGTCTTCGGCGCCTGGCCGTTCTGCAGCATGGCGAGCCGCACGGACCAGTGTCCGAAATTCGGGAACGAGACGATCGTCCGCCGGCCGATCCGCAGCAGTTCCCGCAGCACCTGCAGCGGCGCGCGCGTCTCCTGCAGCGTCTGGCTCAGGATGACGTAGTCGAAGGCTTTGTCCGGGTAATCTTCCAAACCCTCGTTGATGTCACCCTGGTAAACCGAAACGCCGCGGGCGATGGCGCGGCGCACCTGTGCCGACGAAATCTCCACGCCGCGCGCCATTACGCTCTTATGCTCGACCAGCCAGGCGAGCAGTTCGCCTTCGCCGCAGCCGAGATCGAGCACGCGGCTGCCGGGCTGGATGATCTCGCCGATGACGTGGAAATCCGGCCGTTCGATAAGCGAAACGGGCTGTGCATGAATCGCCGTAACCACCTGCCCCATCTAGTCTCCCGCCCCGGATTTTTCCGGCGGGTTCAGCCGGCCGGAAGGCCGGCTCGCAGGGCCGAAGCCCCGACCCCACATGGCAAATTCGACCAAGGTCATGACGTTACGCCGCCCGCGCCAGACGCGCCGTGCTTTCGAGAAATCCACGCACGATTTCGCTCTGCTCCGCGATATCCACCAGAAATGCGTCGTGGCCGTAGTTCGACTGCAGATCGCAATACGCCACATCACCGTTCAGCCGCCGCAGCACCTTCACGATCTCCTGCGACTGGTAGCTCGGATAAAGCCAGTCGGAAGTAAAGCTGATGACGAGGAAACGCGTATCCACCGTGCGGAACGCGTCCGTCAGTCTGCCCGAACCGTTGGTGAGATCGAAATAATCCTCGGCCTTCGTGATGTAGAGATAAGAGTTCGCGTCGAAGCGCGACACGAACTGATTGCCGCGGTAGCGCAGATAACTTTCCACTTCGAAATCGATGCCGAAATCGAAGCCGAATTTTTCCTTTTCGCGGAGTTTACGCCCGAATTTCTCGCGCATCGACTCGTCGCTCATATAAGTAATGTGGCCGACCATGCGCGCCACCGAAAGCCCGCGCGCGGGCGGCTTCTTATCGTAATAATCGCCGTCGCACCAGTCCGGATCGGCCATGATCGCCTGCCGGCCGACCTCGTTGAAGGCGATCTGCTGCGCGCTGTGCCGCCAGGTTGTAGCGATCGGGATCACGCAGCGCACGAACTCCGGGAAGCTCACGGCCCACTCGAGCGCCTGCATGCCGCCCATGGATCCGCCGCAAACGCACAGCAGCCGCGGGATGCCGAGCGAATCGATCAGCATCTTCTGCACCCGCACCATGTCGCGGATCGTGATCACGGGGAACGTCAGGCCATAAGGATGGCCGGTCACGATGTTGATCGAACCCGGCCCCGTAGTGCCCTGACAACCGCCGAGCACGTTCGAGCAGATGACAAAATAACGGTCGGTATCGAACGCCTTGCCGGGACCGATCATGTTGTCCCACCAGCCTGGTTTGCCGTTGTTTTCGGCGCCGGCCGCGCGGCTGATGCCCGCCGCATGCGCATCGCCGGTGAAGGCGTGGGTGATGAGGATCGCGTTCGAGCGGTCGGAATTCAGATGCCCGTAGGTTTCATATGCGACTTCGACAGGATAAAGGGTTGTCCCGCATTCCAATGCGATACTGTCGAAGCGGGCGCACTGAGGTTCTACGATCATCGTTACAGGCTGTTCAGTCCATCATGGTAGCAGGATGAGCGGCGGGATGAGCAGGATGACGAGCAGGATACTGTTGCTGTCGTTTGCCGCCATTCTCCCGCTGTCCGCCGGAGGTTTTGCCTACCGCGAGGCGCTTCCCGGCTATCGTTATCAGTTTCCCCGCGACCACTTCGAACACGAAGATTTTCGCACGGAATGGTGGTATTACACGGGCAATGTGACCGGACCCGCGGGCGAACGGTACGGCTTCGAACTGGTATTTTTCCGTGAAGGCGAGCGGCCTGCATCGGACAATTCATCCGTGTGGGCTGTTCAGGATCTGTACCTGGCCCATGCCGCGTTGACGGACGCGAAGGGCAAGCGGTTCTGGTATGACGAACGGCTCAATCGCGCCGGTCCGGGCATCGCCGGCGCCAGTTTCGAACAACGGCGCGTGTGGAACGGCAACTGGTCGGCGCAGTGGAATGACGAACAACAGACGCTGGATGCGGTGACCGAGCATTTCCGTTTTCATCTGCAGTTGACGCCGGAAGTTCCGTTCGTCATTGAAGGCGAGAACGGGGTAAGCCAGAAGGCCGAAGGGCGGGGCAGGGCATCGTATTACGTCTCGTTCCCGCTGCTGAAGGTTTCGGGAACCATCGATTCGATCGCGGTGCACGGCCGCGCCTGGATGGATCATGAGTGGTTCACCGAGCAGTTGGCGCCGGATCAGATCGGATGGGACTGGTTCAGCATTCAGCTCGACAACGGCACCGAGCTGATGCTTTTCGAGTTGCGGCGGAAGGACGGATCGATCGACCCTTATTCCTCGGGCACGGCCGTCGATGCGCGGGGCCAGGCGCGGCATCTGCGGCGCGCGGATTTTTCGCTCGAACCGTTGTCGTGGTGGGGGAAGTATCCGGTCGAGTGGCGCATTCGCGTGCCGTCGCTGAACCTGGATCTGACATGCCGGCCCGTTCTCCGGGATCAAAAACTGCGCACTTATTGGGAAGGCGCGGTGGATTATTCGGGCAGCCGCACCGGCGTCGGGTATCTCGAAATGACGGGATACGAAGGGCCGGTGCGCTTTTAGTGTCTCCCACGCCGGAGGTCGATCTCGCCGCGCAGACCCGCCGCCGCATCACTTCGCGGCTGATGCCGTTCCTGTTCCTGCTGTATCTGGTGTCTTATCTCGACCGCGTAAACGTGAGTTACGCGAGTCTCGAAATGACCCGCGATCTCGGCTTCTCGAACAAAGTCTTCGGCTTCGGATCGGGGATTTTCTTTCTGGGTTATCTGGTGCTCGAGATTCCCGGCGCTGTGCTGGTGGAACGCTGGAGCGCCCGGAAATGGATCGCGCGCATCCTGATTTCGTGGGGTGTGTTCGCGACGCTGACCGGCGTGATCCGCAGCGCGCATGAGTTTTATGCCGCGCGCTTTCTGCTGGGACTCGCCGAGGCGGGCTTCTTCCCCGGCATCCTTGTCTACGTCTCGCACTGGTATCGGCAGGAAGACCGCGCGAAAGCCGTGGCGTTCTTCATGGTCGGGATTCCATTTTCCGAGATCATCGGCGCGCCGGTTTCCGGGCTGCTGCTGCAGGTGCACTGGCTGGGGATCGACGGGTGGCGCTGGCTGTTCTTCCTCGAAGGCGCGCCCGCGGTGGTGCTCGGCATCGTGACGATTTTCTATCTCACCGACTGGCCGGATCAGGCGAACTGGCTGACGCCCGGGCAACGCTCTTGGATCGCGGGCGAACTGGAGCGCGACCGGCGGAGCAAACCGCCCTCGCCGGGCATGACGCGTATGTTGCGCGATCCCGGCGTGATTCTGCTCTCGCTGGCCTATTTCTGCATTTTGAGCGCGAATTGGGGTTTTACGTTATGGCTGCCGAAGATCGTGCAGCGGCTGTCCGGCCTGGGTTCGCTCAAGGTGTCTCTCATCAGCGGGATTCCCTTCCTGATCGAGATTCCGGTGCTGCTGTGGCTGGCGTGGCATTCGGATAATACGGGGGAGCGGCGGTGGCATGTGGCGTTGCCGGTGGGCGTCGGGGCGGTCGCCTTCGCGGTGTTCGCTTCGGATGAACGGATCGGCACGAATGTGGCGGCGGCGATGGTTTTGTTTTCGATCGCCGCCGCCGGACTCCACGGCTATCGGGCGAGCTTCTGGACGCTGCCGACCTTGTTTCTGAGCGATGTGGCCGCGGCGGCGGGAATCGGCGTGATCAACTGCTTCGGGAATCTGGGGGG
>JASHSD010000347.1 GCA_030036985.1 Bryobacteraceae bacterium | reverse complement strand
AGGCTTCTACCGTCGCGCCGACCGACATGTCGGTTCCGATCGGCGTGCCGCAGACCTTCGACGAACATATCAAGCTGCAGTTCGATCTGCTGGCGCTCGCGTTCCAGGCGGACATCACGCGCGTCGGCACGCTGTTATTCGCGCGCGATCTCACCGGCCGCACATATCCGGAAAGCGAAGCGCCGACCTCCGGCTTCCACGGCGTGTCGCATCACGGCGAAGCTCCCCGCCAGATCGCGCTGCTGTCGAAGATCAACCAGTATCACATCAAGATGCTGGCGCACCTGATTGCAAATCTGGAAAAGACTCCGGATGGCGACGGCAACCTGCTGGATCACTCGCTGGTTCTCTACGGGTCGAATATGGGGAATTCGAATCAGCACGTGCATTACGACGTGCCGCATGTGCTGGTGGGCGGCATCAACGGCAGGATGAAAGGCGGACGCCATCTGGCTTTCCCGCAGAAGACCGTTCCGACCGGCAACCTGCTCCTGAGTCTGCTCGATAAGTACGACATCCATCAGGACAAAATCGGCGACAGCATCGGCCGGATCGAGAGTCTGTAGAGTATGGGACGAATCGCAGCAGCTGGTTTCATCTTTCTCGTTGCGCCTATCGCAGGAATTTGCGCGGCGCCGTCGCCGGTCGCCGACGCGGCGATGCGCGGCGACACGACGACCCTGCGCGCGCTCCTGGCGCAGCACGCCGACGTGAACGCTCAGCAGGGCGATGGCGCCACGGCGCTGCAATGGGCCGTGTATCGCTCGGACAAGGAAATGGTGGACCTGCTGCTGCGCGCGGGCGCCAACGCTAAAACGCCGAACCGCGACGGCGCCACGCCGTTGTGGCTCGCGGCCATTAACGGAAAAGCCGGGATCATTGCGTCATTGCTTAATGCCGGCGCCGATGCCAACGAGAAACTGCCGTTCGGACGCTCGCCGCTGATGGCCGCGGCGCGCACCGGCGATGTGGATTCGATCAAAGTTCTGATCGATCACGGCGCCAATGTGAACGCGAAAGAGACGCTGCGCGGAACCACGCCGCTGATGTGGGCCGCGGATGAAGGGCATGCGGCGGCGATCCAGGTTCTGATTCAGCGTGGGGCCGATATCGCGGCGAAGTCGGATCCGGCCGAACGCGGCAGAGGGCCGGCGCTGGGAAAATCCAACGATCCGAGGAAGGCCGTAGCAGCGCAGGGAGCGGCTCTCGCGGCGGGAAAGGATGCGCCTGGTCTGGGAGCGCTTCGGGGTAACGACGGCAGCGCGTTTTCCCAATTGGGGCAAGGACGCGGCGGGCCTGGCCGGGGTCAGGGCCGCGGGGCGGGCCGTGGGGGGAACAACGCCGCGGAGGGAGACAGCGGTGACGATGCCGCCGCGGCAGTCGGTTTTTCCCGCCGTCGACAGGCGCCGAAAGATGGCGGCGGTTTAACGCCGTTGGTCTATGCGGCGCGCGCCAACGACGTGGAATCAGTGAAGGTGCTGCTAGCCGCCGGCGCCAATATCAATGGGACCACCGGTTACGGCTGGAGCCCTCTGCTCGTCGCCACGCAGAACCGTTATTACAAGCTCGGCGCGTTTCTGCTCGAACATGGCGCGGACGCGAATCTGCCCAACAAGGGCGGCTGGACTCCGCTCTATCTCGCGACCGACAACCGCAATATCGAAAGCGGCGACTATCCCGTGCGCAAGCCGGATATGGATCACCTCGATTACATCAAGCTGCTTCTCGATCACGGCGCGGATGTGAACGCCCGCATCAAGGACAGCACGGAAACCCGCACCGTTTTCACCAATCAGTGGCTGGATGAGAACGGCGCCACGGCTTTCCTGCGGGCTTCGCAGTCGGGCGACATCGTGCTGATGAAGCTTCTGTTGGCGCACGGCGCCGACCCGAAGATCGACACGGTTCTGCACGTGACGGCGCTGCAGGTTGCGGCGGGGATTGGCTGGGTGGAAGGCATCACCTACGAGTGGTCGCCGGACGCGACGCTCGAAGCCGTGAAGATGCTGCTCGATCTGGGTCTCGATCCGAACGCGCAGGCCGATACCGGCCGCACCGCGCTGCATGGCGCGGCGCATAAGGGCCGCACCGATGTGATTCAGGTTCTGGTGGATCACGGAGCGAAACTCGATGTGCGCGATTACGGCAATACGGATAACCGCGGCGGCAAGCTGGCGGTCCACACGTGGGAGCCGGTCGATTACGCCGACGGATTGGTCCGCGTTGGTGTGCAGTCGGCTATTTCGCATCCTGACGCCGGACTGCTGCTGCGCAAGCTGATGACGCAGGCAGGGCTGGAGGCGCCGCCTGTTGGGCGCACGCTGGAATCGATCTGCATAACCGAAGCCTGCGAGTAGGCGTGTTTTTTTCGGGGATTGAGTTGACGGGGGGCGGGCGCCCTCGCCCGCAGCCGGTCCCCTGACCGGCTTGAGCTGTAAAATCAGCGCAGTTCCATTTTCCGACCAGGCGGACGAGGGCGTCCGCCTCGGTCCGGGGGGACCGCGCCCAAAAGGCGCCATAAACTTAAGAAATTAGTTGACACTTTCCTCGCGCCAGGCATACAATCGGGTTAACTCTTAATTTTTTAAGAACAAACCCATGGCCCGTAAGAAATCGCTCCAACTGACCGAGGCCGAGCAGCGCCTCATGGATGTCCTCTGGGAACTTGGCAGCGCGACGGTTGCCGAGATCGCGGAGGCGCTGCCAAAGAATCTCGATCTCGCTTACAACACAGTCCTGACCACCATGCGCATTCTGGAGGACAAGGGCTACGTGCGCCATAGCAAGGCCAAAGAAGGCCGCGCGTTTATCTACAAGGCAATCGTCAGCCGCGAGCAGGCCGGCCGCAGCGCGGTGCGTCATCTGCTTGGCCGGTTCTTCGGGAATTCGGCCGAGGCGCTGGTCCTGAATCTTCTCGAAAACGAAACTCTGAACGAAAAAGAACGCGAACGCATTCGCCAACTGCTTCGCGAGAACCCCGGGCCCGACACCAAGGAGGAAAGAAAATGAACGCCTTCTCTCTCGTGTTGAACAGCTTGTGGCAGGCCGCGGCCGTCGCGGCGCTGATCTGGCTCACACTGCGATTTCTGCCGCGCGTGAATGCAGCCACGCGCTTCGTAGTCTGGTGGACCGCGCTCGCGATCGTACTGCTGTTGCCGTTTGCGCCGGCGATGCTTCCGCAAGCCGGAACCGCACCCGCCGCTGTCTACTTAGCGCATGCCGCGCCGCCGAATCCGTTGCTGCCTCCGATTGAAGTCCCGGCGATGGTGACGCTGCGTCCCCGGCCATCTGCAAAATGGCCGCTCGGGATAGCGGCGATTTGGTCTCTGTTCTTTCTGTATGGGCTGCTCCGAATCGCGCGCTCTTACCTGTGGTTGCGGCGCGTGAAGGCGCGGGCAACCGCAGCTTCGCGGCCTTTGC
>JASHSD010000346.1 GCA_030036985.1 Bryobacteraceae bacterium | reverse complement strand
GCATCGTCAGACCCTTACTCAACGCCGTCAACAGCGGAAACGGCGTCGGCTGCATCGAAAGCCATCCGTATTCGAAGATAATTCCGCCTATCGCGGCGGTTGTCGCGAGTTGCTCCACCAGCGGACCGCCTATGGGATCGAAAACGATGCGCGCGCCCTTGCCGGCTGTGATCTCCTTGACGTGCTTCGCGAGGTCTTCCTCCCCGGTGGCGATGACGTGGTCCGCGCCCAGCGCCAGCAGTTCCGCGCGTTTCTCCGAACTCCGCGTCGTTGCGATGGCGATCGCGCCTTCTTCCTTCACCATTTGAATCGCCGCCAGACCCACGCTGCTGGAAGCCGCGGTGATCAGCACGAAATCGCCCGCCATCAGGTGACCGAACGTGATCAGCGCGCCGTATGCTGTCAGGTATTGCATCCAGATCGCCGCCGCCTCGGTGAAGGAAAGCCGGTCCGGATATTCGCCCATGGTTGACGCCGGAACAATGGCCTCCTCGCCAAGCACGCCGGACCGGCTCATGGAAAAACCCGGTATGGTCGCAACCTTTTTGCCGACCCAACCCGGCTCGACGCCCGGCCCCACCGCATCCACCTCCCCCGCGGCCTCATAGCCCAGACGCGAAGGAAGCTCCAACTGGTCCCGCATGTACCAGCCGTGATAGAACATCGATTCCGCGCGGTTCAGTCCCACAGCGTGAACGCGGATTCGGGCCTCGCCCTCGCCAGGCTGACGCGAAGGCAGATCTTCGAGGACCAGATTCTCCGGCCCTCCGAGCTGGTGGAAACGGACGGCTTTCGGCATATGAGCCGATTTTACCTGTCCGCGTCCTCGCAGATGTATTCGAAGATCTCACCATTCGGGATCCACTTGGACGCAGTCTTCTCGTTGATGGTGAAGCGTCCACTCCAGGGCTTCGTATACGCACCAGGATCGTCGATCGTGGCCTCGTAGATCAGGGTCTTCAGGTTCGGACGCGAGATCCGCTCGGTGAGGTGCAGTTTATCCGTGGTCGGATATGCGCCGACCGCCCACTGCTTCTCGTTGAATCCGACCGAATCGATCACCAGCGTGTCGCCGTCCCAACGCCCGGTCGAATGGCCGAGAAACGTCGGCCGCAGATCTTCGGGCTTCGGATGCGGACGCCCATCCATATAGATGACGCGCCAGGAATGAGGCCCGGCGATGTTGAGGATGAAGATGCTCTTCTGCTCCGGCACGTCCACAAACTCAAACCCGGGCGCGTTGAAGAACGATGGCCCCGGCGACGCCTTGCAGTCCACAAGGGGCGAATCGATGGTGAAGCGCGCCGTGCGGTAGTCGTACAGCGCCTTCGCCCATGGCTGAAAAGGCACCGGACCCTCGGGACGAAACCCGCCCCCGCCAGGCCGGACTTCCCAATAGCCTTTCTTGCCCGGCGCCGACCCCAGATTCACTTGACCGTCCGGCCAACGCGTCTGTTTTCAGACCCGGAATATTTTGGGGCTTTGTGATCGCTCACCTCGTGGCTGCGCTCAGAAAATAAGCCTCAACGCCACCGCCGCGTTCCACTCATATGTTCCGGGCAAGGCCGCTTAAATGTGATCCCGATCTTTCTTCCCCCTCTGCGCGAACCATCGAGCGCGCGCCGTCGCGCTGTCACCTGGGTCGGTATTGCTTCCCGCGCTGACGGACCTGAGGCATATTACGAAGCGAGAGCAGGCAGCTGAGTCCCGGACTGCGGCCGCAGACCGATCGCAAATGCAAAAGCTCGGTACCGAAACCCGGCGGTCGCAACGGCGCAGCCCAGTCCCGCTTGAGCTGAGCACCGGGGACCTCGGCCCTCTGAATTGAGTCGGCTAGTCTCCGGCCGGCCGCCTGTAAAAAAAACGCTCCCCTCGCGGTCGCGGCTCGGTAAGCCAGCGTTTTTACTGAGCCGCGCGCAAGTGAGCGACCATGTTCGATTTCCGCCACAGGCTGCTATTTATCCTGCTCGATACAGCTGCTCTGTCGAAACACCGACTCACATTATGGACATGTGAACGCAGGCGGGCGCGCGCGGCCGCAAGTCTTCAGTTATTTAGCGGCGGCCATTCCATTGCCACGGTCGTACTGCGAGCAGCACCGACTTGAGGCCAGTGACATCTTATGCAATCCTGCTTCATCGCCGCGTTCCTCTTGACGGGCTTGTTTCCGAGTTCGACGAACATATTCGCTCCCGTGTCCACTCCGGCGCAAGAGATTCTCGATCTTTCCCTCTTCGTGCTGGAGGTTACTGCCGCGGTATTCCTGGTTGTTTTCAGCTTACTTACGTACGCGGTGGTCAAGTTCAGGAGAAGGAAGGCTGCCGAAGGACGCGAACCTGCGCAGGTTTATGGCAGCACGCAACTCGAGCTGGCGTGGCCGGTGATTCCGGTCCTTATCGTTCTGGTCCTGTTCCTCGCCTCCGCGCGCGTTATTGCGAGCATTCAGAACGCCCCCGAGCCAAACGGAGCCATTGACGTCACTGTCATCGGGCATCAGTTTTGGTGGGAGTATCGGTATCCATCGCTGGGGGTGGTAACGGCGAATGAGTTGCACATTCCGCTAAGCGATCCGGCGCATCCGACACCGACGTTTCTTACTTTGCTTTCAGCGGACACAGACCACAGCTTTTGGGTGCCGCGCCTGGCGGGCAAGACAGATCTCATACCCAACCATCCCAACAGACTATGGCTGGATCCGCATGAGACCGGACTCTTTCTCGGGCAATGCGCCCAATACTGCGGGACCCAGCACGCCATGATGCTGTTGCGCGTCTATGTGCAGACGCGGGATGAGTTCGATCGCTGGGTTCGGGAACAAAGTCTGCCGGCGCGGAGCACGGGAGTTGTTTCCGATGGACAGAAGGTCTTCGAGCGGACGGCCTGCATCAACTGCCACGCTGTCGCGGGCACAGCGGCAAACGGGCGTTTCGGTCCCGACCTGACTCACCTGATGAGCCGCGACACGATCGCTTCCGGCGCGGTCCCGAACACACCGGCAAACCTGCGGCGCTGGATTCAGAATCCGAATTTCTTCAAGCCGGGATCCAAAATGCCGGCGGCGGCGTCGCGCACCCTCGCCGCAGCCGAACGGGATCACATTGTGGAGGTGCTGGATCAGGCGGGCTGGATGATCGGGGGACAGGAAGGCGCCGCCACTCGCCTGGGTCTGCCGCGGACAACGCTGATCGCCAAAATGAAGAAGCTCGGTATCGAAACCCGGCGGTCGCAACGGCGTGGGCCGGCCCCGCTTGCGCCCTCCCTCACAAGCAGTGACACGTCCGTTGCATTCGCGGGGCTCTTTGAAAAACCTCAGAACAGGAGACACACAATGACGACCAACGACGCGCAGCGATTTCGCAAAATTCTATGGACCAAGATCGCCGAACTGGAACGCATCACCAATCAGCGCGATGGAATCGCCATCGAAAGAAGCGCGGATCTGGTGGAGGAAATTCAGAGCGCCTCCGAACGCGCGCTTGCGGTCAGCCATCTCGACCGTGATTGCAGCCAACTGCGAAACGCCCGTGCGGCCCTCGACCGCATTCAGGCGGGCAGCTTCGGGGTCTGTCAGGAATGCGAGGAGGAAATCCATCCGAAGCGGCTGGCGGCGGTTCCGTGGGCGGCCTTCTGCATACATTGCCAGGAAGCCATCGACCGGAATTCGGAGGAGTTCAGGACGCCGGTTCGCGACGTCGTTTCCCGCGCTGCGTAACGACTGGAAGGAGAGACACAATGCCAATGTTCACATTAGATCCCGATAAAGCCGCGGGGCCGGCAGAGAGTCTGGAGAGCACCCTCCGCCACCTTATCGTCGGACAAGACGAAGCCATTCACCGGATCGTGAGGGCTTATCAAACGCATCTGGCGGGGATGTCGCCGGCGGGACGCCCGATCGGAAGTTTTCTTTTCCTCGGGCCGACCGGCTCCGGAAAAACGCGCGCAGTGGAGGCGACCGCGGAGGCTCTGCTGAAAGATCCCCGCGCTGTCATCAAGATCGATTGCGCGGAGTATCAACACAGCCATGAGATCGCGAGGCTGATCGGATCGCCTCCGGGATTCTGGGACACCGCGAAACGCGTGCGCTGCTGTCGCAGGAAGCGCTCAATCGGCATCACACGGACAAGGTCAAGCTGAGTTTCGTGCTCTTCGATGAAATCGAAAAGGCCTCCGACGCGTTGTGGAATCTGCTGCTGGGCGTCCTGGACAAAGCCACGCTGACATTGGGGGACAACCGCAAAGTCGATTTCTCGGCGACCATGGTTTTCCTGACCAGCAATCTCGGCGCGGCGGAGATGAACTCTCTGGTGAGTCCGTGCCTGGGCTTCCACGCTCCCTCAACCGAGGATGGCGCCTGCAATTCCCAACTCAGCGCGCGAATTTCCGGCCTGGGCGTGGCGGCGGCGCGCCGAAAGTTCACGCCGGAGTTCATCAATCGTCTGGACAAAATCGTGGTCTTCAAAGCCCTGGGTCCCGAAGAACTGCGCCGGATTATCGATATCGAGCTCGATCTGGTGCGGGAGCGAATCCGATCCGCCGCGGGAAGCAAGCCGTTTCTGATAAAGATCGGCGACAGCGCAAAAGAGTTCCTGCTGGCGGAGGGCACCGACTTCAGGTATGGCGCCCGGCACTTGAAACGCGCCATCGAGCGTCTGCTGGTGCAGCCGTTGTCGAACCTGATGGCGAGCGGGCAGATTCGATCCGGCGACCGAATCCATGTGAGCCACGACGGTGCCTCATCCCGTCTGTCGTTCGGCCGCGACATGGACGCCGCGCAGGCGTGGGGGGTATCGAGACGCGCGGCCTAGTGTAGTGTCCAGGAAACAACTGGAAACGCGACTTCAGTCGCGTTTTTGGGAGCCACATTTAAGACGCGACTGAAGTCGCGTGTCCGAACCACATAGAAATGCCGAGTTACTTCCTGGACACTTCACCAGCATCGCGACAAAGCGGGAGGCGATACCTTCGTCTAATCGACTTAGGTCAGGGTCTCTGTTGTAATCGGTTCAGGCGGGTGGTGGTCGACATGTTCACTGAAAGGCAAAGGAAGCGCTCGCGTCAAAGCCGGAGGCGGAATTGATGCCCGACAAGCGTTTGCTTGTATCCGTGGTTGACGACGACGAGTCCGTTCGTGAGTCGCTGCCCGGACCTGCTCAGCGAATTCGGGTATTCGGCGCGGAC
>JASHSD010000345.1 GCA_030036985.1 Bryobacteraceae bacterium | reverse complement strand
ACCAGAGTGGAACGCTCGACGGTGAATTGGCCGGGCGTAGTTTTCAACGTGGTTTTCATTTGCGCCCAGCCAGGCGCGGCCATGGCAACCAGAAGGCAGAAGAACGAAACGCGCATGATCACCGATCATATACTCGTGTCCCCATCCTTAACCCGCATTCGCGTCCGCTATGCCGAAACCGACCAGATGGGCATCGTCTATTACGCCAATTATCTGGTGTGGATGGAGGTCGCGCGCGTCGATTACTGCCGCGCCATCGGTTTCCACTACAAAGAGATGGAGCGCGAGGACGGAATTCTGCTGGCCGTGGCCGAGTCGCATTGCCGCTACCTCAGCGCGTCGCGCTTCGACGAAGAAATCTCGATCGCCACCACGGCTTCGCAGGTGAACCGGCGCATGGTTACGTTCGATTACGAGATGACCTGCGAAGGCCGGCGCGTCGCGCGCGGCCAGACCCGCCACGTCTTCCTGAACCGTGAGCTTCGTCCCGTAAGGCTGCCGGACAAATACGCGGGATTGTTCGGTATTTCGTAGCTTCGTCCCGACCCGCGGCATCGAAGAGCGGTGGGGCACCGGGTCGTGATTGTCGGCGGCGGATTCGGCGGTTTGTACGCGGCGAAACAACTCGGCCGTGAAGATGTCGACGTCACGCTGATCGATCGGCGCAATTTCCATCTGTTCTCGCCGCTGCTGTATCAGGTGGCGACGGGCGCGCTTTCGCCCGGCGAGATCGCGTCGCCGCTGCGGTATGTGCTGCATCGGCAGAAACGCACGAAGGTGCTGCTGGGCGAAGTGGTCGATATCGATTGCGAACGGCGCGAAGTCATTCTGTCGGACCAGTCGCGCATTGCTTACGACACGGCGATCTTCGCCACGGGGTCCACGCACAGCTACTTCAATCATCCGGAATGGGCGAAGCTTGCGCCGGGCCTGAAGACGGTAGAAAACGCCACCGCAATTCGCTCGCGCCTGCTGCTGGCGTTCGAGAACGCGGAGAAGGACAGCGACCATGAGAAACGCCGCGCCGAGCTGACGTTCGTCATCGTGGGCGGGGGTCCGACGGGGGTCGAGCTGGCAGGCGCTCTGGCCGAGATCTCGCGCGACACCCTGGCGGGCGATTTTCGCAGCATCAATCCGGCGGATGCGAACATTTTTCTCATCGAAGGCGAAGACTGGATTCTGCCTTCCTACCCGCCGCATCTTTCGGTGGCGGCGGAGGCGTCTTTGACCCGGCTCGGGGTACACACTCGAACCAAGGCAATGGTGACCGATATCGATCAGGAGGGCGTGACCGTAAAGGCCGGCGGTCAGGAGACTCGCATCCCGGCGAAGACCGTGCTTTGGGCGGCGGGGGTTGAGGCGTCGCCTTTGGCAAAGGTGCTGGCGCAGCGCACAGGAGTCAAGCCGGATCGCGCCGGACGCGTGCCCGTTGAACCAGATCTTTCGATCGCGGGCCATCCGGAGCTTCTGGTGATCGGCGACATGGCGGCGTTTCTGCAGGACGGCAAGCAGGTGCCGGGCGTGGCGCCGACGGCGATGCAGCAGGGCCGCTACGCGGCGAAGCTGATCCGCAACCGGCTGCGAAATGAAAATACGAACCCATTTCGCTATTTCGATAAAGGCAGTCTGGCGACGATCGGGCGCAACGCGGCGGTCGCGCAGATCGGCCCGTTTCGGTTCTCGGGGTGGTTCGCCTGGCTGACGTGGTTATTCGTCCACCTGATGTATATCGTGGAGTTTGAGAACCGGATGTTGATTGTGGTGCAGTGGGCATATGACTATTTCACGCATAACCGCGGGGCGAGGTTGATCACGGGCGAAGAAGAACAGGAAAACCGAGTAAGACGGCGGGGACGCGACTAAGCCGGCTTTCTCACATACTCGAGCCCAAAGGCACCGGCACGAGTGTCGGTGCGGCAGACGCGAGCGTCTGCGCCACGAGGCTAAAGTCGCATGAAATCCAGAAAGTGGGACGCGACTGAAGTCGCGTGTCCATGCCTGAGGCTTGGGTCAGGGACGGGAGGCGAATCGCGATGACGCGGTCATCGTGCGCGGGTGATCCGATCGTTTGGCTGCCCAGATGAAGCCGAAACTGTGCCGCACCTCGCTCTCGTCTATCGGCAGACGGAGCAGATGGTAAGCGCCGGCATCCGCCAATTCCGGCCAGGGAATGGTTTCCGAAAAGCCCGAACAGGCGATGGGAAACGCTTCCGGGGCCGCGTCCATTACGAATTTCAGCGCGTCCCTCCACGAGAGACCGAGAGCCCGCGCATCAAAAAGCACCGCGACAATATTGCTGCCCGCGCTCATTCTGCGCAAACTCGAAAGACTTGTCGTCTGTTCGACATTGCAGTCGAATTCCGCCGCAACAGCGTCAAAAACTTCCCGATCGACATTGATATTGCCCAGTAAGGCGACGGTTCCGATAGCCATGATTTACCCGTTGTCTTGTAACATGCACGTTTTATACCGATTTTGGAGACGACTCTTCGCTGAGAATTGTCAAGGAGTCTCGCTCAGGCCGTCTTATTCGGGCTCGATCGGTCTACGGGGTGATAGTGTCCGGCGCCGGGGTTTTTCTCAATCTTTCAGCGGCGCTTTGCCGCCCGGTCGCGCCACCAGACGGCGCCGAAAACGAGCAGAAGGACCGCCGGCAGAACGGCCACCGCGCGGAACGAAGTCTGCGCCGCGATGCCGAGCAGGCGATCGAGTTCCGGACCGGCCTGCAGCGCGTTGAATGCCGCGGTTCCACCGGCC
>JASHSD010000344.1 GCA_030036985.1 Bryobacteraceae bacterium | reverse complement strand
TTGCCGCGATTGGTGTAACAGGGCCGCCGCTACGGTAACCCCAGGAAAGGAGCAGCGATCATGGCAGAGGGTCTCGACTGGTCACAATGCCCCGCCGTGGAAAGCATCCCCGGCAAAGTCAGCGGCGCGTGGGTGCTGCGCGGCACGCGCACGCCGGTAAAGGTGCTGTTTGAAAATCCGGAAGCGGGCATGAGCATCGAAGAGGTGATCGAGCAGTTCCCGGTCACGCGCGAGCAGATCGACAGCCTGATGGCGTTTGTGGCGCAATCGCTCGACAAAGCCCCGACCTACGGTTAGGGCGGGTCTATGCGGGTACTGTTCGACAATGGCACGCCGAGGGGCCTGGCCCGCTTTCTCACCGGCCACGTCGTGGAGGAAGCGCGACTGCATGGCTGGGAGGAACTCAAGAACGGCGATCTGATTGCTGCCGCCGAAGCGGCGGGTTTCGAGGTTCTGCTGACGACCGACAAGAATATCCGGTATCAGCAAAATCTCGGAATTCGCAGGATTGCGCTCGTGGTGCTCGGCCATTCGCAGTGGCCGATGGTGAATCGTGTTACGCAAGCTATCGCCGCCGTAGTCAATGCAGCCGAACCCGGCAGCTATGTTGAAGTGGAAGTACCGTTCAAACTATAACGAACTCTCGCTCAAGCGGTGGGGTTGCCAACGCGGGCATGGGAAGCAGGAAGGGTATCGCAAACAGGATAAGATCGAGCCGAGCATCGCTCATATGCTTCCAGGCCCTTTGTGTTTGGCGAGAAGAGCTTTGAGCACAGCCTCCGGCCGGCGGAAGGTAGTAAGCCCCAGCCTGCGGATCGCTTCCGCGAAATTAACCAGGCCGCGCTCGGCCCCGAGATCGTGTGCCGGTCACACGAAGCCCCTGTTGTTCCGCCATTCCGACGCCCCGGCGGTCGTCCATTAATAACAGATCGGCATGGAGCGAAATCGCCAAAGCGATGGCTGAGGCTTCGCCCCGATGAATTCCTCCGGAAGTCGCCACGGGAGGCGCTTGGACGACCTCGAGCCAAACGGGAGGCATGGCGATCCAGTGCCGGACCGACGCCGGCGCCCCGGGGCTGGAGAGTTCGACTTGAACTGTGTCGGGAAGAACTACTCGTTCGCACAGGCGCGGAAGAAGTTCGATATGGCCGATCAGGATCAGGTAATTGACGGGGCCGGTGTCGGCAATCACCAACCGCACGGGCTATAGACCCAGGTCTTTGAGAGCGCGCCGTTCCCGCTCGAAATCTTCCATCGTGTAGTCGTCATAGACGCCGCGGGATTTGAGGAAACCATCGATCTGCAGGCGAGCCAGTCCGAGCATGGGGCCAAGCTCCGGCTCGCTGATCCGCCCGGCCTTCAGTTCTTCGAGGGCGAAGGCTTCGAGCGTCCGGCGCGAGAGATCGCCCGCCTCCGCCAGACGGGCGGCGATATCGTCAGGAATCCGGACGGTGACTTCCATAAAACCAACCTAGTGTGCCGTCCCGGTTAATTGTTGACAATAGATGCCGACGTCATCGTGGCGCAAGCACCTGTGCTTGCCGCGCCGAGACCATATCGGCGCTTGCCTTACCGTAAAGCGTTACATGGGACGGGACACTAGCGACTTTGCCCGCGAGGGTCAAGCAAACGGCGCAAGCTCATTGACGCCCCCTTGACACAGAATCACAAATTGCAATATAGTAATTTCAATTTGCAATATGCGTCTCGGCGACAAAATCCGCTACCTGCGCGAAGTCGAAGGCGCTCTCCGCGGGCTCGACCGCGCCATGACCCAGGGCGAAATCGTCCGCGCCGTCAAAAAAGACTTGAAGAAAACCATTTCGCAGTCCTACCTCTCGCAGCTCGAAAGCGGCGCGCGGCCGCATCTCACCAACACCAGCCGCATGCTGCTGGCGAAATTCTTCAAAGTCCATCCCGGCTATCTGGTCGACGATCCCGAAGGCTATTCCACCGAACTCATCTCGGACGTCGGCGCGCTCGAAGACAAGCTCGACCTCTGGCTGGTCAGCGGGGCCGAGCGCTTCCGCAACGATCCCGAAACCTCGGCGGCGCTGGTGAAACTCGCCCGCCATCCCGATTCGCGCCGCTGTCTGACGCTGCTCGGGTTGATCCTCGAAAACCCCGGTCTCGCCGAACGTCTCTTCGACGTGCTGGCGCCCAAGGAGGCTAAATGACCTGGCCCGGTTTCTTTCTCGGCTGTCTCGTATTCGGATTCATGCTGAGCGCCCTCTCGTTCCTTGCCGGATCCGCGCACATTCACATTCACGGATTTCACGGCCCCCACGGCGGAGCACGCGGCGGCGGCAAAATCAATTTCGGGTCCATCGCGGCCTTTGTCACCTGGTTCGGCGGCGTGGGCTACGTTCTGACGCGGCTCTTCCGGCTCGGCCTGATGCTCGTGCTCGCGGGCGCGGTGCTCGCCGGACTCGCCGGCGCCGCCATCGTTCTCTGGTTCATCGCAAAGGTGCTGGAGCCGGCCGATATCCCGCTCGATCCCGCCGACTACAACATGATCGGCGCGCTCGGAACCGTATCCTGCCCCGTGCGCGCCAACGGCACGGGCGAAATGATCTTCGTACAACAGGGCCGCAGGGCCGGCGTCGCCATCCGCAGCGACACGGGACATCCCATAGCGGCCGGCACTGAAGTAGTCGTCACTCGCTACGAAAACGGCATCGCATACGTGCGCGAGTGGGAGGAATTGAACGCCTGACAAGAGGCGGGCCGCAAGGCCATGGAGAATATCGCATGCAAAGCATAGTGTTCATCGCGGCGCTGATGGCGCTCGCGGTCATTTGTCTGGTGGGCATGTTCGCACGCCTGTTCCGCAAGGCCGGCCCGCACCAGGCTCTCATCGTTTACGGGTTCCGCGGCACCCGCATTATCAAGGGCCGGGGCACGCTCATCTTCCCCATGATCGAAACGGCGCGCGATCTTTCGCTCGAGCTGATGTCGTTCGACGTCGCGCCCAAGCAGGACCTCTACACCATGCAGGGTGTCGCGGTGACGGTGGAAGCGGTCGCGCAGCTCAAAGTGAAATCGGATCCTGAATCCATCCTGACGGCCTCCGAGCAGTTCCTCACGAAGACCTCCCAGGAACGCGAGGCGCTGATTCGCCTCGTTATGGAGGGCCACCTGCGCGGCATCATCGGTCAGCTTACCGTTGAGCAGATCGTGAAAGAGCCCGAGATGGTGGGCGACCGCGTGCGCAACACCTGCGCGGGCGATATGACGAAGATGGGACTCGAAGTCATTTCCTTCACCATCAAAGAGGTCCGCGACCAGAACGAATACATCTCGAACATGGGACGGCCCGACATCGCGCGCATCAAACGCGACGCCGATGTCGCCGGCGCCGAAGCCGAGCGCGATACCGCCATCCGAAGGGCGCAGGCCGTGCGCGAGGCCGCCATC
>JASHSD010000343.1 GCA_030036985.1 Bryobacteraceae bacterium | reverse complement strand
ACGAGTTCATCGCCGTCTGGAATGAGAAACCAAAACCGTTCATCTGGACGGCCACGGTTGAATCGATCGTTGAAAAACTGTCACGCTGCAAACAAACTCTGGAAAAGATTCTGCCCGGCTGCACATCACCACGGTCGCGGAAATCAAAAACCGCCCCGAAACAATAGTCCAGTTATTTATTGGACACTACACTAGTGACTGAGGCTTGGCATGTTTGAACTGAATGGAGCGTCTTCCGAGGGAAATGTTCTTGCTCGGACCATCTGAAAGATAGACGATCTTGGCGGAACCTGAGTCGAGAGGCCAAGAAGGTTCGCGGCCCATGATCCGGCAGGAATAATTTTCCATCGATTCCGGCGAGCGATGGTCCGCGCGGCTTCATCAATATCGGGGCTTAGTTCGCCGCCGAGGTCGGGATTCACCACAGGAAGATCATAGAGACCCCGGCGAATCCGCCGGATCTTCCCCGAGCTCGCGAGACTGGCAAGTGCCACGTCAACGCTTCCGCGGCTGGCGATGTCGAGAAAGTCTTTCGCCATGAATGACTTGCCCGGACCAAGGTCCTCGATCCGCGCCAGAATCTGATCTTTCATGGTGACGAGTGCTGCGGTCGAGGCCATTTAGAAAAAGTATACTATTTTTTCTAAATCAACTCGGGCGGTGGTTGAAGACCCGATGACCCGCGACAACGGCAACTATCGCCCGCGAGAACGATCTCTGCCGCGCTGACGCGCGCGAATAGCTTCACGCTGCTTGCGCTCCATGATCTCTCCAACCTTCTTGGATAACGCGGCCTGATAGCGCCCGAGCCAGCCGCCCCAGCCTTCTTCGACAGGCGCAACACCGGCTTTGATGCATTCCCGTGCGATATCGCCGAGACGAAGCGGGTTCGTCAACAGCCGTTCCGCGTCGCCCAAGTCGGCGACACCCGTTAAGGTTGCAGTCAGCTTCTTCAGGCGAACGAACGAGTTAGTCCGCAGCTCGCCGCGGCTGCGTGCTTCTTCCATTTCCCGCGTGTAGTGAACGAAGTATACCTTCGCGTCGGTCGCTTCGAGCATCAGATAATTGCGCCCGGAGTTCTCATCTTGGCCGTGAACCAGCACTCTGCCTTCGATCGCTGTCATCGATGCTGGATCGAGAACCTCGACCGGCAGCCGCTCGTCTGACATCAGCGCTCCGTGCGCTGCGAGCGTCCTCTGCCGATCAGTCGTTTGCTGCATCGCCTTAAGAATCCGGTCGAAGTCCCGGCGCACGCGCCAGGCATTAGGCCCGGTTGATTCCGCCAGGCCCATCCGCTGGAGCGCCGCGAGCCGCGCGGCCTCGTGTTTCGCTCGAATACGCTCGGCATCGTTCGATCCGGCCAGGAGTGGATTTCGTACAACATCGAAATTCTCTTGTCCCTCCCCTGTATCCTGCGCGCTTCGGGCAATCCGGCGGTCAATGGACGTGAGCCGCAGTTCCGTGATTTCGCGCCGCTCTGCCTCTTGCGCGTCTCGCTCCGTACGGTACCCGAGTTGCCGTGTACAGAAATCGCCGGCGATTTCGCGAACCCGGTTCTGGATGAACTGCCGGTTCAGGTGTAATGCATCGCCATTGTCCCTGCGCCCACGAAGATTTATATGAACATGAGCGTGTTCGGTATTGTGGTGTTCCACTGCCGCCCATTCGAGTTTCGTTGCCAGTTCTTCCTCCATACGCTGCACGAGATCGCGCGTCAGCCGGGACAGGTCCACCCGATCGCCGAACTCCGGCGAGACGATCAGCTTCCATAATCGTTCGTCGCCTTCCGCCTGCCAGATCTGAAGTCTTTCAGCCAGATCGACGCTGACGCCATCCCGGCTGAATCCGGCGTCCTTGTCGCGTTGCTCGAACGAGGCGCTCTCCCGCGCCAGGTATCGCCCGTGTGCTTTCCATTGGCCGCGCGTCCGATTGTTGAGGTAGGTCACGCGAACCGCGCATCGCTGATGGTACGCCGGTGCACTTCGCATTTTCCCGCCTGCGGCGGCGCGGTTCGTCGTCCTGCCGCTGGTCCGCGCGTAGTGCATCAGGAGCCGGAATCCGCTCGACCACGAAGCCGCCTCGCTTCGCTGGACGCGGGGTTTCCGTGGCCTTAACCGTACCTCGCGCTCGTCGTCAGTTCGTGCCATGGTCCTCAAGGTCCCGCATCGTTGTACGGGCATCGCTCGACATCGACCGGCCCGCGTTCCGGATGAGTTGCTCGTAACGGTCGCGCGCGCGAGCGATGGCCTGCTGTCTGGCATCCGGCGGCGGTTCCGGCACGCAGGTCAGAACCGTCTTGGCGAATGTATCCATAAACGCGAAGATCGCCTGCTGACTCCTGCCGACTCGTGAGATTTCGCGCGACATTTTGTCGAAGCCTCCGGCGATTCGTTCCTCGGTCCCTGTTAGCTCCGCACGCCCGCTCAGTTCGTTCCTGATCGCGGCGCGGACGAACGCGCTGGGGCTTGCGTAGCCTCCGGCCTTCGCTGCTTCCTCGACTCGACGGTGGTCTTCCTGGCTCAGGCGGACTGCGATCCTCGCGCTCCGAGCGGTGCCTGATCGTTGCTGCATGAAAATTACCCCCTAACCCGGCGTAGCCGGAACCAAACAGGTCTGGTTATGATGCCGGAGTGGGCATCGAGCTACTGACGGACCGGCACGCGGCGGAGATTGCCGGAGTGTTGGGCTGTTGGGACCGAATGTTGGTTTTCGGGACCTTACCCAAAATCTGCTTCGCCGGAGGCATGACATCGTTTCTGTTCGAACGAAGGATT
>JASHSD010000342.1 GCA_030036985.1 Bryobacteraceae bacterium | reverse complement strand
GGCGGCCTGCGTATGATTCATTATTAATAGTGAAACATAACAACAAACAAAAAGCAAGAGAAATGTTCGGAAAAATTATTGACGGCCGAGTGCCGCAGCCGCAGGGCGGCGACGGATTTCGACGTTCGGGAAGGCGCGGACGCGCCCCGGCGTTGAAAACCGGGAACTTGGACCCTCATTTTTGCGCCGGAAAGTAGTTAAGCTAGTCCTGCCGTGTTTCAGACGGTCGGCGGTACTGGAAAGGCGAGCGCGGGGCGGTCGCTTCCGGCACGCGGGTCGAGCGCTCGCGGCGCAAGGCCAAAAAAGGCGAAAGGGCATCGTAAGATAGAAATCGGAGGAATGGCCGAGCGGTTGATGGCGGCGGTCTTGAAAACCGTTGGGGTCGAAAGGCTCTCGGGGGTTCGAATCCCTCTTCCTCCGCCAGTTTAAATAGCTGATAATACGAAGTTTACGCTGATGTGCTTCCAACTGTAGCGAGTTTGCGCTACAGTTGGGGTGTGCGCGACATCTACGTGAGGCACCGGAATGACTGCCGCCACGCCTCGCCAAACCCCAAGAAGAAGCCGACGCGCGTGCCAGCCAGGCTGATCTTTGGCTGCGGTTGTCCGATCTATGCAAGAGTCCAGGTCCGGCATCCCGATCCTGGTATAGCGCCGTTCGAGTTCAACGGCTCGCTCAGCAAACTCGGCGTGCGGGAAAAACTCGCGGCAGAAGAACTCGTCGAGCAGTGGACCGTTCAGTTCCTTTCAACCGGCGGCCGGACTCCCGATCCGAATACTTTCAAGAGCGTCGAACAGGCCATTGACGATTACCTCGCCGAGAAGCGCGGCACGCTCGATCCGAGCAAAGAGAGCACGAAACTGACGATTCAGAAGATCGGCGGAATCATCAAGCCGCTTGCGCCGTTTCTGAAGGATCGCGGCGTCGTGTATCTGAAGGACGTGAAGACGGAGCATTTGTCGGCCTTTTAGTACCTCTATATCTGAATCATCGCGTTTCCTGGCAGGAAATTTTCGAGGAGTCGTGCGCGGAGCAATATCCACGGGCCTTTGGGTGTACTTTGGCATGAGGTCCAACTTTTCAAAAACTGCTCCCTGTTTGGTTCCGGCTATGCCGGGTTAGGAAACATGGCTGGGCCGGTTGCGTAAGAATCGTGAAACCGGCGAACTGGTTCGCCAGCAAAAGAGCCAACTCGGCAAGCAGAAGAACCAAGAGTTCCTGAAGATGTTTTTCCGGCGTGCGCGCGAACTCCGGTGGATTCCCGAGAACCCTGCAGAGTTGCTGCTTTCGGTCAGGACCCCGAAGATCGAAGTGAAGAAGAAGACGGCGGAGGAGAAGCAAAGCCTCCTTGACGCGATTCCGCGAGCCTTCCCGAACATCTCGGAGTCCGTGAGGGCGTTTGTGCTGATTCAGAGGTACAGCGGACTGCGCCTGGTCGATGTCGTAACACTGCGAACCGACGCCGTGCGCGAAGATGGCCTGATGATCATGAGCCAGGAGAAGAACGAGCAGCCTGTATTCGTGCCTCTCCCGCCTGTCGCGATCGATCTGATCGGCAAGCTTCATCCGAAGAGTCCTGACTATTTTTTCTGGACGGGTACGTCGACGATCAAAACTGCGGTCAACGATTGGTCGGAAAAGATGCGGCAGCTTTACGTCGAGGCCGGTATCGAAGGAAAGCGCACTCACGAATGGCGCGACACGCTTGCCATTGAAGTGCTTGAGGGCGGCGGATCGCTCGAAGACGTTCAGTTGCTGCTCGGGCACAAGTCGCGCAAGACTACCGAGAAATACTATGTCGCTCTGACGAAGAAGAGAATGGAAAAGGCGATCGATGCCCGCCGCCGGACGTGGGACGCGGACGTGATCAGCGTTCCTGCGGCGCGGAGTTGAAAGACGGTAATATTTGAAGGGATCCAGGATGTCTCTTGAACAGGCCATTCAGGAAATAGTGCATGAACTGCCGCCGCATAAACAGCGCGACCTTCTTGCCTACGCTTCACGTCTTCAGGCCGAGAGCGCGAAGAAGCCTCCGTTCCGGAGCATCGAAGGTTTGTGGGCCCACCTGGGGATATCACTTTCCGCTGAAGAAATTGACGAGAATCAGCGCGAGATGTGGAGCTCAGCTTCCAACCGCCTGCGGGCCATCAGAAGCGACTGCTCGTCGATTTCGCCCGTTCGGAATTTCAGCGCAATGACCGATTCCATTTCCAAAATTGCGAACCGCGATATGAACCGTTGTGAGCCCGGCTCAGCCACCAGCCGGTCGATCAGATCGCTTCCCAGTTCCTTCCGGTATACCTTCGCTAGGGCACTCGTGTCGAGGAAATATCTCGGCACTAACGGTCCCGTCGTTCGTCTATGATGGCTTCCGACAATGATCCGCGAATCGTGGATAGCGCACGCCTGACTTCATCGAGGCCAATGTCGTCACTAGCCGCGTTGGCCCACTCTTCGGGGGAGACCAACAACCGATGGTCGGGGGAAATGTTCCCCATGTCGGAGATGGTGACTGTTAGTTCCTGCCGATCGAGAAATGGCACGGGCTGCAGGGGCCGCAGAACGCCATCCTCGTACACAGCCTGGACCGTCATCTCCATAACCATAGTGTACGAGGTTCCCTGAACTCCTGCCACGCTGACTGGCCCACGATCGCTTCTGTTTTAAGCGGCGGCGAACTCATCACAATCTCACTTCCGAACGGCGAGGGCGATCCGCCGGTGAATGATTTCTGCGGACTCCGGTTCGCGGCCGGTCATCTTCTGCCATTCCCTGGCGAACACACTCAGCGGGATCGTAAACGTTCGGTAGGGCCGTTTATACCGCTTGGGCCGGTACGAAACGCAGATGCCTTCCACCTGGCTGAAGTACCGGCGCGCCTTCCAGTAGGACCAGCGTAGGATGGCCGCAGCTTCGTTGACGGTCATGCTCGGTTCGACGCCGAGATCAAAGAGCAGTTGACGCAACCCTTCTGTGGTTTGAGGCCCGGAGGGAGTTTGTGTGTTAAGTGCAATCGCCTGGCTTGCCATTGGTTTCACCAACGCGGTTTGTCATAACCGCGCCCTCACGCGAAGGGCGTCAGTTCCAGTTGTTCGAACAGTTCCCGGCGCACCATGCACAGACGCTGCTTTTCCACGATGTAGAAGGCGGTCGTCGTCCAGATTGCCTCTTTGAAGGGTTAGCTTCTGCTCGCGCATCCGGCGAACATTCTCGGCGAACGTGTCCGACGGCCTTTCCCCGGATACCGACCGAGGCGAGGACCTTCTCGCGGTTGTCGAGGTATACCTGCATCTGATCAAACGATTTGCCGTCACGCGCGACGGCCCCGAAATATTCGTTGAGCCAAACGACCAGGCTCTTCTCCGCGGCGGTTTCGGCAAGCGTCTTGAATCCAAGAAGCGTGTCATTCAGCATTTCGCCGCCGCTGATCGGAATGTGCACGTAGACGCGCCGTCCCGCTTCGCGGAGGACCGCCGGAATATTCGCTTCGACAAAGTACGTCCAAAAGGGCAGGAACGCTGTCGCGCCGTTATCGACAACGAACACAGCCTCCTCTTTCACGAATCGGTCAACCAGGGCGTCGTAGCGGGAGCGCATGACCACGCCGTCCTGGTTGATGAGATCGAGCTTTTCAACCGGAAGAGCCTTGTACTGGGCGAGGGATCGATTCACCGGATCACCGTCGATGCAATGCACAGGTTGTCCGCGCTCTATCAGGAATTTGGAGAGCCAGCCAGCGACGACAGTTTTGCCGACGCCGCCCTTGCCCTGGAGCACGAGGTGAATGGTGGGCGTGATTGCGCAGACGTTCGTGACGTCTGCTACGTTGCTGTTGGTATTGCTTTTGGCCATAATGATTTCCTTTCCGTCAAATGAGATTTCTGCCTTCCGGATCGCCGTCGTTGTGGATTTTGCGGATATCCAGCCGGGGCTTCGATAAAACGTTCATTGCTTGCGCCAGCGGGTCATTGGGGTTCGATGTTTCGCGATTGGAAACGCGGACAGCGAGAGAACCGAGTGGCGAGGGCAAGGTCGGGG
This sequence comes from Bryobacteraceae bacterium, assembly GCA_030036985.1. Lineage (GTDB taxonomy): Bacteria > Acidobacteriota > Terriglobia > Bryobacterales > Bryobacteraceae > BOG-234. The sequence continues at coordinate 599 of JASHSD010000342.1, read as the reverse complement.
CTGGTTCGGCGTGAGGATGAACGAGATCCCCAACCGAAACTTCGTCGCGCCGGTTCGTTGCCGTCTCGCGTCGGCGAATGCGGCTGATATACGAAGTCAGGCTGGTGATGCCGAGCCTGAGACCGGCTTCCTCCTCCAGCCATTTATGAATCGTCTTCATGCTTTGTCCCTTATCCAGGGCGGCTTCGATCTCGGGCCAGAGCGCCCTGATCTGACCAGACTTGGTTGCGGGTTTTTCCGCACCGCGCAGTGCCAGGCGAACACGCACTCGGGCTATCCATTCATGCGGGCTTTCTGGCTCGTGGACTCTGGACAAAAACACCCCTCAACAGATAAGGCCCGTGGAAGCGAAATGTTGACAGCGCAAGCGAAAATTCTGTTTGTGCATTCCGCTCCGAAAAATACCCCCTAACCCGGCGTAGCCGGAACCAAACAGGTCTGGTTATGATGCCGGAGTGGGCATCGAGCTACTGACGGACCGGCACGCGGCGGAGATTGCCGGAGTGTTGGGCTGTTGGGACCGAATGTTGGTTTTCGGGACCTTACCCAAAATCTGCTTCGCCGGAGGCATGACATCGTTTCTGTTCGAACGAAGGATT